>NZ_JBSHBN010000124.1:0-27422 GCF_053612025.1 Kitasatospora sp. NPDC054768 | reverse complement strand
GGGGTACGACACCCCCCGGCGCGGGGGTACGTACCCCCGCGCCGGGGGGTACGGAAATTACTGGGCTCTCCGGCATTCCTGCAGGTTGTGCCGTACCCCCCGGCGCGGGGGTACGGAAGTTGGCGAGCTCGGGCATCCGGAAGTTATCCACAGGCGGCACCGGCAGCTTCGCCTTCTTCGCGGCAGCCCTCTGAGCAGCGACTTTGTCGCAGTGGACCTTGAGGGCAGTCCTCACCGCATTGAGCCAGGCGTCGAACTCCGCTTCGCGCTGGTCCTTCTGCTCCTTCGTCTCGCCCTTCGGCGCACGGTTCATCCCGTACCAGGCCGCCATCGACTGCGGGCCGCGGTATCCGCGCGGCGGCGTCTGGTGGACGATGTACCGGTTGCGGCTGACCAAGCCGGACGTGGAACGGATCACCTCGACAGCGCCGAGAACCTCCAGCTGCAGCATGTACTTGCTGACACCCTCCGGCTTCTTCAGCTGAAGGATGCGGGCTAGGGAGGTCAGACCGGGCCACACCTCGTTGTCGTCCCTGCTGACGTTGACGTGTGCGACCATCCCCCAGTAGAGCGTGCGAGCGTCGTTGTCGGCGCCGGACAGGAGCACCCAGTCGCCGACCTGGCTGAACGGGGCACGCCGGCCGAGAGCGACTTCAAGGTCCTCATCAAGCTCGGACGGATCCGAGATGAAGCTGGAACTCATCGCGCTGCCTCCGATCCGGTGGCGAGCACCAGGAGCAGCCCGGCCTGAACGGCCGGGTGGTGGGAGGGGCGGATCTGGGCATGGATGTGGTTCTGCATGCCCCTAGAGGCCGGAAATCCGGGGTCGGTGTGACCTGAGTAGGGGTGACGTGCGTCACCGAAGGGCGTGGCCGGGACGACACGGCGACGCCGGGGGGCGGGGTGGAACAACGGGGCGCTACCTCTCGAAAGGCGTCGCCACCGGCCGGACCTTCGGGATAGCCCTAGCGAGCGAGAGACGGGTGTCTCTCGCTGAAGCCGGGGTACCTTTGGTACCGTCGGAGACGACTGAGTAGACAGCTGAGCAGCCCCCAGACGCCAATCTTGGGCTGCTTTTGCTGTTTCTGGACCTTGGTGACGCCCGTGCGGGCGACCGGATCAGCTTATTCGTCTCCCGGATTCCTCGGACCGTTCAGGTTCCGCGTGTCGGCTGGACAACTCGGCCTCCGCGCGGAGCAGCTCGTCCAGTGCCTGGTCGGCCGACAGCTTGGTGTCCTTGGCGTCGTCCCACCGGCTGAGCGTGGACGCTGCCGAGCGGAGCAGGCCGTTCGGAAGACCTGCGGCGGCCATCGTGTCCGCCGCTTCCTCCAGCTCGGGGCCCCACCGCCAGCCCCGGGCAGCGGTCTTGCCGATGTAGTCCGTCTCCGTCAGGTACGAGCCGGCCCGCTGGCCGGCGACGTCGAGCAGCGCCTGGTTGACACCGTGCTCCCGAGCGAGACCGTAGGACAGCGCGGCCAGCACCCTGGAGACCTTCTGGAACGCGGTGTAAGACACCTTCAGCGCGCTCGCCTGCCCGATCTCCTCGCCCAACATGTGGGTCGACACCGCAGTACCGGAGAAGAGCCGCTCGACCACCCCGACCTCGTCCACCGGCCCGGAGAGGTACAGCCGGGGCCGCTTCGTACCGACCGGCGGTGAGCCGACCACCGCGCCGTCGACCACCGCGCGGGCCGTCCCGCCGAGCAACTGCGCGATCCGCGCCGCCCGCTGCGGACTGATCGCGTTCGCTTCCACGTACAGGCCGGTGAACCCGAGCCCGGCCACGTCTCGCGCGACGGCCTCCGCCACAGCCGGCGGGCACAGACTGAGCACCACGTCCGCCCGAGCCACCAGCTCATCCAGCGTGGGCGCCGCGGTCAACCCGAATCGATCCGCCCTGGCCACAGTCGCGTCGCTGCGCTCCTGCGGGCACCACAGGACCTGGCCGCAGTTTGCGAGGGCGCACCCCGCGACAGCCGCGCCCATACTCCCGGGATGCAGGACACCGAGCGTGATCCGTCGATCCGTCATCGGGCACCTCCACGGACGTGGTCCAAGGCGTCCAGGATGTCCAGCGCGATGTAGTCCGGCTCCGCGCCTCCGGGCCACGGCCGGCCGTGGGAGACCCAGACGGTGCGCAGTCCGGCCGCGCGGCCGCCGACTACGTCCAGCGCGGCGTTGTCCCCCACCATCCAACCGCCCCCCGCGAGGCTGCGCCCCACGCTTGCGGCAGCCGTTTCGAAGATCGACAAATCAGGCTTGCGGGTGCCGGCCTCCTCGGAGATGCACATCCCGTCGACCAGGTCGTCGATGCCGCTCGACTTCAACTTGGCGCGCTGGATCTCGCCGCCGCCGTTGGTGACGACGACAACCTTCCACCCGCCGGTCCTGACCGCCTTCAGCGCGTCCGGCACGCCGGGGAAGGGGCGGACCGTTGCCGGGAACTCCGCGTTGTAGCGGGCCCACAGCTGATCGGCGGGCGCCGGCAACGGCAGCTCGGCGCACAGGCCCTCGAACGTCTGCAGATCCGTGCGGATCCGCATGGCGCCCAGGATCCGGCGCTCGACATCTGGACCCAACCCGTGGGCGGCGCAGTATCCGGAGATCCATGCCGTCACCGCGGCGAGGCGGTCGATCAGCGTGTCGTCGAAGTCCAGCATCAGCAGCCGCTGCTCGCGCTTGGCGAGCGCCTGGCGGATCCGCTCAGAAGCCTGCTTGGGTGATGCCGCGTCCGTGCGGACAACCAGATCGAACCGGAAACCGGCATTGGCCTCCAGATCGGCCTGTGTGGCATCCCAGGCGGCCAGACGCGCAGCGGTGTCCGTGTCACCCCGTCCTGCGGACCGCTCGGCCGTCGACTCCCTCGGGCACCAGAGCAGCACCGTCAGCCAGTCGGCAGGGTAGCCGTCCAGCACCGCCCGCACCCCTTCGACCTGCCCCAGGTGCATCACCGGCACCCCGGCCTCGAACGCCGCTTCCAGCCCCGGCCGGTCCGTCACGTAGGTGCTGTCGTACCTGCTGTTCTCGTAGACCACGGCACCCGCCGTGGCACGCAGCTCGGCGAGGAGCTCCGGCGTCCCCATCCGGTAACCGGCCGCCCGGCCGGGTCCGACCTTCACCCGGGAGAACAGGCCGAAGGCGGGGTCCAGTGCGGAGAGTGCTCGCGTCACGGTGTCCTTGCCGGAGGCTGGAGGCCCGTAGAGGAGCACTCCGCGCTGGCGGTTCATGCGCGCACCGCCGCGAGAGCGTGCCGCGCCTGGTCGGCCAGCGAAATTGCCGAGCCCATCCGGTTGTCGACCAGCAGGTGCGGCACCACCGGGCGCAGGTCTACGTCGACTGTTGCCATGTACTCGTCCCACCGGGAGAGCTTCCAGGCGTCGCGCGCCGCGGATCGGAAGCTGATGTATTCGCGCATCGACTCCGGATCGCACCGGACCCAGATCGGGAAGACATCCACCCCCTGGGCTCGGCACCGGTTGCTGAGCCGGGTCATCCACTCCTCGGAGGCCATCTCCGTGATGAACGGGGCGGACAGCACGGTGGAGATTCCGCAGTTGATGTTGGCGTAGGCCGCCTGCATCAGACAGTCGTACTCGACGGCGCGCACCTGCTCGCGGTACAGCGAGGTGTGGCGATCGTTCCGATCTCCGCCGAGGGCGACCAGGAGCTGTTCGACGAGCGGTCGGGTGAGCGGATCCTTGTCCAGCAACGGCCAGCCGGTCAGTTGGGTCAGGAAGCGGGCGAACTCCGTCTTGCCGCTGCCAGCGAACCCCCCGACCAGGATGATGACCGGGCGGTGCGGGTCTCCTCCCGTGTGCCGGCGCTTCCATGCGTCCATGATCCGCCGCTGAAGTCCGTAGCTGTCCGCTTCGGCGGACCCCGCCGAGATCTGGAGCAGCGCCCGTTCGACGGCAAGGACGTGGTTCCCGGTGAGCTTGTCGTCCAATGGCGTTAGCTCGAACCGACTGTCCTCACCTGGCAGGGCGCTGCGGAAACCCAGCTGGGGTTCGGTGGCCCGGTACAGCAGGCAGTACGCCCGTCGGTAGTGCGGGCCCGGGTACACGTCGCCCTGCTCGTGCTGGCTGAGCGTCTGCGGGTACGCAGCCGGGATCCCCTTCAGGCCGGCCTTCTCCGCGACGTCGCGCAGCCGCTCGCCAGCCTGCTCCAGTGTCAGGCCGTGGGCCTCACGTTGCTCCCTCAGCATCTCGGGGCGCCACCCGAGCCGGTTCTTCGCCATATCCCCCGCCTGTGTATTCGCCATGCTCGGAGCCTATGAGCAGAGCGCCGAATTCCATGTTGATGCAGATGTTGAAAACGCGTTGAGCTGCACGTTCACGGATCTCATGATGCGGATGCGATGTTGGTCTGACGCTCCACCAGCTGTGATTAGTCATGTCGGGACGGGCTCGACACAGGAGGTGGGAGCAGTGGTGGACCGGACGGCACCCGAGTCAGTCTTCCTGCGACCTTTGCTGCTCAAGCGTCTCGACGCGGCTCGTCAGCTCGGCGAGCTGCTGGACCAGCGCCTCGATGCTCGCGGGAGCTGGAGCAGTGCCGACTTCCGGCTGACGAACGAACGACCCGAGCCCCTGCTGGGAGTAGATCGCCTTGCTGCTCCGAAGCTCGGAGAGGGCGCGCTGCACGGTCCCGGGCGCTACGTCGTAGTGAGCAGCGAGTTCTCGGGTGCTGGGCAGTTTGTCTCCTGCCTTGAGCCGCCCTAGACGGATCTGGTCCAGCACGTCCTGGACGATCCGCTGGTAGGGCTGGGCGAACTGATCTGTCATGAGCCACATCGTAGGCCCGCCTTCCTTGCATGAATAGCTTCATTGACCTAGTTGACACAGCAAAACTGTACCAGCTAAGTTGGCTAAGCCGACAAGGTCCGAAGGGGCCGAGAACGCAAAAGGGCCCCAGGTCGGTGCTCGCAACACCGTCCTGGGACCGCTTCGAATCGACTCTCGTGGGAGTGATCCGCATGTACATCATGACCGATTCGGTGGAGGCCGGACCCAGTGTCCCCGTCGCCAAGAAGCAGGCCGATAGGAGCATCGCCGGGCTGCAGGACCAGTACGACGGCAAGGTGCTCGCCCTGGTGGTGCGCGACCTCGCACCCGTCGACCCGAAGGCTGGCGAGGGCACCGTGATGGAGCTCGTCACCAAGGTTTGGGAGCTCGCCGAGCGCCACGCGGCCACCGCCGGGCGCACCACCTGGGCCCACCTCTCCTGGTTCGCCCACCACGTCGTCGCCACCCGCACCACCGAGCAGATGGCGGGGTGCTGACCATGGCGCAGCAGACGTCGCCGCAGACGGCGGAGCAGGCTCGGGCGGTCGCGGAGCGCGCCGGGGCGTTCCACACCGCGATCCACCAGGCCCGCACGCCGGACCAGATTCGCGAGGTCTGCGTCACCGCGTCCGCGGACTACAACGCCCGCAACAAGCCGGCCGAGAAGGAGGTGTCCCGGTAATGGGTATCAAGTCCCTCCTGGGTCTCGGCTCCAGCAGCAGTTCCTCCGGCGAGTCCGGCTCCGGGACGTCGACCCGCACGAGCGGGATGTCGACCACCGGCTGGCACCGCACCGACGCGCAGACCGCCCTGCGTCACCACCGCGAGGCGCAGGCCCCGGTCGGCCCGGCGGGTACGGACCGGGACGGGCGCCGGGTTTCCGGCACCCTCCGGAACTTCGGCCGCCCGTACCGCCGCGAGGACGGGGGTGTGCGGTGACGACCAGCCACCCCTGCCACCTCTGCCGCGCCTTCAGCAACGGCGACGGCAAGGACAAGAAGGCGCCGAGCCCGGCCCCCAGCCCGACGGGGGGTGGCCGGTGACCGCCGAGGAAGCCCAGCGTCAGCAGCAGGACGAGCAGCTCCGGCGGATGCGCGAGGACCAGGCCCGCCGGGACGCGGCGAAGGCCGGCGGCTCCGGCTCCGGCCAGTAGCTCCCCTCCCTCCCCTCTTTTTCACAGTTCGGCTTCCCGCCGCCTGCCCTCGGAACCGTTCTGGCATGCCCATGCCGGAACGGCGCCGGGAGTGGGCGCCGGGCCCGCCAGGGCCCAGCACCCGACGCACCACCACGACGCACCCGGAAGTCCGGCCCGAGGGGGCCAGGCCAAGGAAGTGCCCGCCTACTTCACAACTCCACAGCGAGCCAACTGAGAACCACTCAGAGAACGGCCCCGAGGCCTGCGAGCGTGACGCCGCCCCGGGGTGCACCACCCGACTGCTTCCGCAGCACCTTCGGCACGGGGACACCGCCGCCCCGATCAATCCAGGCGCGTCCGACCCGGCAACCAGCCGGGCGGTAAGCGGCCGACCAGCCCTCCTTCGGCACGAGGGCCCGGCCGTCACGCACCCCGCACCACCGAACCCCGCCGCTTCACCCCGGCGCTTTCGACGGCCAGCCAGGCCGCGAGCGCCCCCGCCGCCACCGGCACGGCCGGGTGCGCACCGCTGATGCGGCGGGCACCCGGCCGCCAGACCTGCGGCCACCCGTACGAACTTTCCCGGCGCCGAACCGGCCCGGCAACCCGACACCCGTCAGGAGAAACCCTTGGTCACCAACCACATCGGGCCCGACGCCGTCATCCGCGGCCTCGTCATCCAGACCTCCACCGACACCACGGTCCGCGGCGCCCGGGGCGCCGTCGTCAACAGCGTCACCGGCAACGCCCGGATCAGCGGCACCGTCATCCAGGCCGGCGTCCTGAACAACCTGGACCTCCGCGACGACGAGAACGCCGCGCCCGGCACCGGCCCGCAGGCCCGCTGATCCGCCAGCGACCCCCCGTACGCCCGGCCGCCGGCCCGCACTCGCGGGGCCGGTGGCCGGGCGCAGGCCGCCCGCACCGCAGCTGCCCTGGCCCGCCGATGCCCCGGAGCTGCCCTGACCGTACGGCCGCCCCAGTGGCGCCCGCACGGGCCAGGGGAGCCCCGGGACCACCCAGGTCCCCTCCACCACAAAGAAGGAGGCCACCCGTGTTCGAGCGTCTGCGCAAGGCCGTCACCGACACCGTCGTCGAGGTCAAGGGCCACCGCGAGTTCACCCGCGACATCAAGGCCGCCGTCAAGAGCGGCGACCGGGAGGCTGCCGAGGTCTTCCGCACCGGCAGCCTCGCCGCCGCGCTGACCACCCGGGGCCTCGACGCCCGCGGCGAGGAGATCACCACCTACGTCGACAAGGTCATCGCCGCCGACGGGAGCCCCGACCGCGTCCTCTGGCTCCGCCGCCGCTGACGACGGCAGCCCGCCCGGCCCGACCGCGGCCACCCGCCCCGTTCCGTCCTGCCCCGGCCCGCCGAGCGCAGGACGGAGCCTGCGGCGGAGACCGGCACCCGCACCCGACCACGACACCACCACTCGGGAGGACCCCGTTGTTCCGTCTGATCCGCGCCCGCACCTGGACCGAGACCCGGTGCCGCCTGGCTGACACCGAGTACGAGCTGGAGGCCGCCAACCTGATCCTCGCGGTCCAGGCCTCCGGCTGGACGCCCCCGCTGGCGCCCTTCGCCGGGGACCTGGCCGCCGTCCTTCGCCACGTCGACACCGGCGTGCGCGAGGAGGCCGAGATCCGCGCCGCCGACCACGCCGAGCAGCACCTCGACCCGACCAACGCGCTCGGCCTGGCCATGGCCGAGCGGTGGGCCGGCTACCCCGACGGCACCGCCGTCCACTACCTCGGCGCCGGCCGTTGGCTGCACCACCACCCCGGCCACACCGTGCTCCACACCCAGCGCTCCGCCCGCGCCGGAAGCGATGCGCGGACCGTCCTGCTGCACAGCGGCAGCCGGCTGCCCGAGCAGGTGCGCAGCCTGGTCGACCTGCTGGAGCTGCTCGCCGCCTGCCGCTGCGGCGACGACCGCCTGCCGCACGCCCCGCAGGCCTGACCCACCACCAGCCCCGTCCGTGCAGCGGCGCCCGCACGCCGCCGCCGGCCTTCCCCGGCCGGCGGCGGCACGGCCCCGCCCGCGCCCGCATCCGTCCACTCCCAAAAAGGGGGAGCACCATGCACCACCAGCAGCTGATCCTCTGCTTCTTCGTCGCCGCCACGGCCGTCCCGGCCCTGGTGCTGCTGCTCTGGGCCATCAAGCAGCACCGCCAGAAGACCGAGGCCGAGGGCCGGGCCCCGGCCGAGGAGGCCGACGCCACGCTCGGGCGCTGGAACGCCCGCGACACGGACCCGGCGGCGTTCATGGCTGAGCGGATCCGCAGGGCGGCGGGCAGCGATGTCTGACACCACCGACACGAGCACGAGCACGGGCACGTTCGGCCTGTTCGCCACCGCCGCCGGACCGGGCGGCGTGGAGATTATCGACGCCGAGATCGTCGAGGACGACACGCCGCCCGCCGACGGAGGCGGACAGCCGCCGACGGGGGGACGCCGGATCGACACCCCGCCCCCGCCCTCGTCGCCGCCGCCCGCCCCGCCAGCGCCCGAGCCGGACTGGGCGCACTACGCCGCCGCCGCGGCCGCCGCCGCGGCCCACTACCAGGCCCCGCCGCCGCACGTGCCCATCCCGCCCCAGTACAGCTACCCCGACCCGGGGTCGGTCGTGCCGGTGGAGGTGGTGGCCCCGCAGCCCGTGCCGGTGATGGTGGTCGCCCCACCCGCCGAGCCCGAGCCGTTCTGGGACTTCTCCTGGCTGCAGCTGGCCGCCAACTCGACCGCCGCGGCGCTGGCCGCCGTCCCGGCCTGGCTGCTCCACCAGCACCTGCCGGCCATCACCGGCTCCTACGGCGCCGACGCCGCCGTGGCCGTCGCGCTGCTGTGGGGCGGCAAGCGGTCCCTGCGCTCCCTGGCCCTGGTCGGCGTCGCCTACTACGGCTGCGCCGCCTTCCACGCCACCACCGCCACCACCGCGGCCGTCGAGCTGGCCGCGATCGCCCTGCCGCTCGTCGGCGCTAAGCGGGCCGAGGTCACGCTGCCGCGCCGCACGGCGGTGTGGATCCCGATCCTGGCCGGCTGCCTGTCGCTGCCGGCCGTCACCGACGCCGTCACCTGGCTCACCACCGCATTCACCGGAGGACACTGATCATGGACGTCACCCTCGGCACCTACGCCGCCGTCTTCGGCCTGACCGGCTGGCAGCTCGCCCGTACCTACGGCATCCCGATCCCGAAGATCGGCGGCAAGGGCGGCGGGAACTTCGGGCGCAGCGGCGACGCCGACCACGGCGCGCTGATCCCCTACGCCATCGGCACCGGCTTCGGCACCCTGTGCGGGCTGTGCGCCGGCGGCATCCTGGGCGGCCTGGGCTGGCTCGGCTACAAGGCCTCCGTGTGGGGCGGGCAGCTGTCCCTGTGGGGCAGCACCGGCGCCGACTCCACCGCCCAGTTCCACGGCGCCGACGCCGTTCCGGTCGGCGGTGGCGGCGCGCTGCTGCTGTTCGTCGTCGCGGTCGTGCTGGCCGGCGCCCGCAAGTCGGCCAAGGGCGCGGCGGGCCCGCGGACCCCGGGCAGCACGGCCTCGGGCCTGGACAAGTGGAAGGTCCGGCTCGGTTTCGTCAACGGGACCGCCCTGGCGGCCATCCCGCTGGTCACCTACTACGCCAACGAGGCCCTGTCCAAGGGCGGCCAGGCCGCCCTGGACGCCCTGAACCACCTCGCCTCCACCCGCTGAGACCTGACCCGAGAAAGGGGGGACCCGCCCGTGAGTATCGAGCTGCGCATGGAGCCGGGCGAGGACGAGATCCTCGACGGCGAGCTCCTGGACGACGACGACCCGGGCCCGCGCCCGGCCGAGCCCCAGCCGCAGCCGCGCCCGCGGTCGTGGTGGCGGCGCCAGTACGACCACGTCCCGGCCGGCCTGCGCGTGCTGGCCGCCGAACGCGGCGCCTGGCTGTTCGTCACCGAGGACCACCTGAGCGACCGGGCGGTGGCCCTGCACATCCTCAACACGCGCCACCAGGCGTGGGAGCAGGACCGTGGTGCGGAGCACGCCATGCTGGCCGGCCGCGCCGGCCAGGAGCTGGCCGCCGCCAACACCTCGGGGGCTGCGGCCCGGGCCCAGGGCGTCACCCCGGCCGGCCACACCGCGGCCAAACGGTCCGAGCTGGCCGCCCGCACCGCCGCCGCCCAGTGGGAGCAGAAGGCCGCCGCCGTGCTGGCCCTCACCTACACCGGGCACGCGCCCGTCACCCCGGGCGAGATCGGCGACCACCGCCGGCACCTGTCCCACCGGCGCCGCGTCCGCCTGGCGCTGATGGTGCTGGGCACCTACGGGATCCCCGCCCTGACCGGCGGCCTGCCCCTGCTCGCGGTGGAGGGCGCGGCCACCGGAGCGCTGGTGGTCCTCGCCGCCTGGGGCAAGAGCCTCATCCCCCAGTGGCGCTCCGGCCGCCGCGCCGACCCCGAGCTCGCCTACCCGCTGCCCGACGGCGCCCTGCTGACCGCCCCCACCGACCAGCCGGCCGCCGGGGACCAGGTTGCCGGGGACCAGCCGACCGGCCACGGCCCCGGCGCCGGCGGCACCGCTTCGCCGGCCCCGCCGGCGCCGCCGAGCGGCGACCCGTACCCGATCCGCCAGGTCCACAACGTGCAGCAGGCCACCGAGTGCATCCACCTGGCACTGCTCGCCGAGGGCCTGGCGGTCGGCCAAGTCACCGACGTCACCCAGGAGCGGTGGGGCTGGCGCGCCATCGCCCACCTGACGAAGGGCAAGCCCGCCGACCTGGTCGCCAAGATCGCCGACCTGGACGTGCTCCTCGGCGTGCGCCAGGGCGGCGTGATGCCCCAGCCCCAGAAGGCCGCGGCCGGCTCCGTGGTGCTGCGGATCATCACCGGCGACCCGTTCGACCCGATGCCGCCCCACCCCGTCTACCCGCCGCTCTCGAACAGCATCCTCAAGCCCATGGCGCTCGGCCCCTCGATGGACGGCGACCTCACCCGGATCACCCTGGCCGGGCAGAACATCCTGGTCATCGCCGACTCGGGAGGCGGCAAGTCCGCGATCGTCCGCAACCTGGTCGACTACATCACCAGCTGCACCGACGCCGTCGCGTGGGACATCGACCCCACGGGGCGCGGCTTCGGCCCGCTGCGCCGCCTGGCCGACCGCCGCGCCTACACCGAGGAGGAGATCGACGCTCTCCTCGACGAGGCGATCGCCATGGCCAAGCACCGGGCCCGCGAAATGGGCGACGACGTCGACAACTGGCAAGTCACCGACGACGCGCCGGCCGGGTTCGTGGTCATCGACGAGCACCCGCAGCTGACGAAGACGCAGAAGGCCAAGGTGATCAAGCTGGTGCGGATCGGCCGCAAGGCCCGGTGGACCGTGGTCCTGATCTCGCAGGACGCCACCTCGGACGTGGTGGGTGATGCGATCGCCGACGCGTTCGGCATCCGGGTCATGCTGCCCTGCCGCAAGGCGGACGTGCCGCTGGTCGTCGGCTCCGACACCGCGATCTCCGAGGGCTGGATGCCGCACCGCCTCACCCCCAGCCCCGGTGACTGGGACCCCGCCGACGCCGGCACCTTCTACATCATCGCGCCGGGCTTGAAGGATCCGATCCTGCGGCACGCCACCCACATGGACGCCGCGACCGCCACTCTCCGTACACAGGAGCGGCTCGCTGCCGGCGTCACGACCTTCGATGCCAGGCCCGCCGAGGACGAGGACCTCCCGCAGATCCTGCTGGCGATCCGGACCGCGTTCGAGCGCGTCGGTGATCCCGAGTTCCTGACCACCGACCAGGTCTTGGACCACCTCGCCACCACCGGAGACGAGTGGCGCAAGTGGGACGACAAGGAGCCCGTGGACCGCCGCCGCGAGGGCGGCAAGAAGATCGCCCGGGACCTCAAGAAGGCTGGCGTCACCGACCTCACCACGGTCCGCCGGTTCGACCTCGACGGCGAGAACCCTCCGTCGGGCTACTGGCTCAGCAGCGTCGAAGCGGCGTTCACCACCCTGCCCGACGAGCACTCAGCGTAGCCGTGTGACGGCCTGGCTGATCTGTGTCGCGATCCGTGGCCGATCCGTGCTGATCCGTAGCTGATCCGTGCCGGACACGGATCAGCACGGATCGCCCACGGATCACGAAACGGATCGTGACCTGCGGAAACAGATCACACGGATCAGATCCGCGCACCCCCCGGAAACGGCCCCGACACCCCGGATCGGGGCCGTTTCCGCCCCCTCGCCACCCCAGAGCGCCGTGCCCCCGTCCCGGCCGCCCTGGCCACCACGCAACGTCACCACGCGAAACAGGAGTCTCCCGCCATGACCCCGGCCCGCACCACCAGCCGCCGCACCCGACCCCCCGCCAAGAAGACCGCCACCCAGGCCCCGACGAAGGCGCCGAAGACCTACCCGGACACCCCGGCCGAGGTCCCCGAGACCTTCTCGGCGCGGCCGGCCGCCGACCCGGTCCTGGCCGATGCCGCCGACCGCGCCGCCGACGTCCTGGCCCTCGCCGAGGACCAGGCGCTCGCCGTCCTGGCGCACGCCACCGCCACCGCCAGGCGCGACCTGGCGACCGCCGAGCAGTGGGCGGCCGAGGCCGAGCGGCTGCGCGCGGACGCCGCTGCCGAGGCCGAGACGGTCACGCAGCGTGCCGACCGGACGGCCGGGCGGATCATCGACGCGGCCAACCACGACGCCCGGACAATCCGCGAGGAGGCCGAGCAGGCCGCCCGGCAGCGGCGCGAGGAAGCTGACATCGCCGCCCACGCCGAGGCCGACCGGCTGCTGGAGGACGCCACCGAGCGGGCCGGGGCGCTGCTGGTCGAGGCCGAGCAGCGCGCCGCCGCCGTCCGGGCGCGGGCCCGGGAGGACGCCGAGCGGATCGTCGCCGCCGCCGAGGAGCAGGCCCAGGCCATGGCGGCCGGCATCACCGCCGCCGCCGAGGAGCAGGCCGCCAAGGTGCTCGGCGAGGCCGAGCGGGAGGCCTCGACCACCCGCCGCCGGGCCGCCGCCGACCTCGCCGACGTTCAGGACCAGGTCGCCGATGCCCGCCAGGCGCTGGAGCGCACCCGGGCCCGGACCGCTGACGACCGCGCCCAGGCCGAGCACGAGCTGACCGACGCGCGGGAACTCGCCGCGGCCGTTCAGCGCGACGCCGCCGCGGCGGCCGGCCGCACCCTGACCGAGGCCGCGGCCGAGGCCGAGGAGATCCGCAGCCAGGCCGCCGCCACCGCCCGCCGGATCGTCAAGGCGGCCGAGGAGCAGGCCGAGGAGACCCGCCAGGAGGCCGAAGCGACGGCCGGGCGCGTCACCGAGGCCGCCCGAGCCGAGGCCGACACGGTCCGCGAGAACGCCGACGCCGAAACCTGCCGGCTGCTGGAGCAGGCTGAGGCCGAGGCGCAGGCGCTCCGCGAGGAGGGCGCCCAGCAGGCCGCCGACCTGCGCGAGCGCGGCCAGGAGGCCGTGCAGCGGCTGCGCGAGGACGCCCAGGCCGCCATCGACGAGGCCAAGCAGGCCACCGGCGAGCAGCTGCGCCAGGCCAGCTCCGCCCGGGGCAAGGCCGAGGCCGACGTCCAGCGGATCCTCAACACCGCCCGCAAGGAGGCCGAGCAGGTCACCGCCGACGCCCTGGCCGAACTCGCCGAGACCCAGCAGCAGGTCGCCGAGCTGCGCGCCGAGCAGCGCCAGCTGGAGCAGAAGCGGGCCGACCGGAACAAGGGCCGGGTCCGCCGGGCCTGGCGCTGGTGGGAGGCCAACATTCCCATGCTGCTGCCGAAGGTCGCGCTGTGGGCGGGCGTCGCCTACACCGCCGCCGGTGAGCACCACCTCGCGGTGATGGCTGGCATCAACACCTGGCTGGCCTGGCTGTTCCCGGTCGCCGTGGACGTGTGGGTGGTCGCCGCCACCCGCGCCCACGCCAAGGCCCGCACTGAGGAGGAGCGCGAGCGGATCACCTGGGAGGTGGTCGTCGCGCTGGTGGTGATGACGGCCTGCCAGGTGAGTGCGCTGCTCGCCGAGCTGCACATCGTCGGCGTCGAGCCGCGTAACGGACAGTGGCGGGTCAAGTGGGGCCTCGCCGTCCCGCTCGCCATGGTGGTGCCGGTGGTCATCTGGCGGGTGCACGCGCTCATGGGCCACGGCCCCTCCGCTCACGCCACCCCTGCCGCGCAGCCGGACGCGCCCACCGCGCCCACGGACGACGCGAGCGGCGCGCACGAGGGCCCCGGTCCGCGCCCGCCGCACGGCGGCCAGCCGCTGCCCACCGCTCACGGCATCCTGCTCCCCGCGCAGGGCGCACCCGCCGAGCGCTCATATGAGCGCGAGATCACCGCAGGTCGCGGGACGAGTGACGCTCACCGCGCGCTCCCGCCCGCGCACCCGCAGGACGCTGACGCCCGCCCGGCTCCGGCCCTGACCGGCGCCGCGCTCATGTACGCCCGCAAGGCGTGCGTCCGCCCGCTGTACGACGCTCTCGGCCGCCGCCCGCGCGTCGCGGAGATCCACGCCGCGCTCACCGCCAAGGGCCTGCTGACCGGCGACGAGAAGCAGACGCGCAGCACCTGCCAGCGCGTGCGCGACACGGTCGAGGACGCCGAGCCCACACTCCGGCCCGTCGTTCGCTCTGCGTAACCGAGCGCCCAACAAAGCGGCCTCCGGGGTGAAGAAGACACCCCGGAGGCCAGACACCCGAGGGTGCCAGCGGGCCGGCCTCGCCGCCGACCCGCCCCCATCCTCCCGCACCACCCGCCACCCACCGAAACCCGCCCCGAAAGGCACTGCCATGGCCTTGATCGCCATCGAGCGCGACACCCAGATCGCCGCCCAGCGCCGACTGCTCCACGAGCGCAGCGAGACCCTCGCCAACCTCCCGCCCGGCAACCGTGCCCACCACCGCCTCGCCGTCGAGTGCGAGGCCATCAGCGACGAGATCGCCCGCCTCCAGCACTGCCTCAACATCCCGCGTTCCGTCGCCCTGACCGTGCCCGCCCTGATCGCCGTCCTGCTGCTCGCCCTCATCAGCTGACCCCAACACCAAGGAGAACCTCATGCGCTTCGTCTACCTGCTCGGCATGGTCGCCCCCCTCGTCCTCCTGGTCCTGCTGCTCGCCCGCTGACCGCACGACCGGCCTCGCCCCCGGCCCGCACCGCCCGCCCGGCACCCAGCCCGGCGGGCGGCGCGCATCCGGGGACGAGGGCCGGCTGACCGGCCGACACCACTACTCGGAAGGACACCACCGTGCGCACCAAGAAGGCCCTCACCTACTACCTGGCCACCCGCCCGGACGGCACCGTGCTGACCCACGCCACCGGCCCCACCCCGATCCCCCTGCTCTCCACCACCGCCGACGGGATCGTCCACCACCCCACCCCCGGCGAGCCCGGCCACTGGTACGGCGGCGGCCACTTCATCCTGACCACCGCCCCCGGCGAAGCCCTGCACCGCCTGTGGACGTGGCCGGTACGGCTGTTCACCGTCGAGCCGGTCGGGGAGAGCGAGCGGGGCGGCCGCTACGCCGGCCACACGCTCATGACCCGCGCCCTGCGCGTGGTGGAGGAGACCGACGCCCACAAAGTGTTCGGCCCCCGCGGCCGCCAGGTCCTGGAACACCTCGACGCCGTCCCCGGCCTCGCCCGGCGGTGGGCCGCCGACTGGGCCACCGACCCGGACGGCAAGCGGGAGGCATACGAGACGTGGCGGCTGTGCACCCACCACGAGCACACCAGCGGCAGGCACGCCGTCTGCCACGCCGGAGCCGCTGCCGGCCGTTCCCACCGCGAGGCCGCCGACACCACGGCGGAGCGCATCGCCATCCGGCGCGCCATCGACGCCGCCGAGGCGGCCGGAGCCGACCGCGGGGCCGTCCACTACGCCGCCATGCGTGCCTCCCACACCACCAGTGCCGTGCTCCTGGAGGACCGGCTCTCCGAGTACATCCTCACCGCCCTGCGCGGCACCACCCTCGACCTGCACCCGACCGCCACCAGCCACTGACCGGAAGGAGACCCGGACGACCGGCCTCGCCCCCGGCCGCACCGGCCGGTGGGCGGTACCGCGTCCGGGGACAGGGGCCGGCCGCCCGGCCGGCACCAACCCGACCAAGGGACACCACGATGCAGCCCCTAGTCCAGCCCCACACCACCCCCGCCCCGGCCGAGCTGATGCACGACATCGACACCGCCCCGCTGGACGCCCTCGGCGACGGCCGGCTGATGACCGCGGCCGGCGCCTGGCTCGCCCTCCAGCACCGCCAGGCCGCCTCCGAGCCGACCACCAAGGCGCTCCCGCCCGCCCACAGCTGACACCCCGCCCGCCCGGGTGCCGCGCCGACCGCAACGGCACCCGGGCCCACCACCCCGATCCGAAAGGCCCGCCCGTGAACCCCACCACCTTCGTCCCCGTCCCCGGTTCGCTGATCGTCCTGGTCGGCGGATCCGGCGCCGGGAAGACCACTTTCGCCACCCGCTGGCCGGCGACCTGGCGCCTGAGCCTGGACGCCTACCGGGCGATGGCGACCGACTCCGAGGCCGACCAGTCCGCGACCCCGACCGCCGACCAGGTCCAGACGCTGCTGCTCGACGCCCGCCTCTCGCGCAACCTCACCACCGTGGTCGACTCGACCGCACTCCTGCCTCATGTCAGGTCCGGCCTGCTCGCCCGCGCCCGCTACTGGCAGCGGCCGTGCTCGGCCCTGCTGTTCGAGGTCCCCCTGGAGCGCCGCCGCGAACTCAACGCCGGCCGCGAGCGCGTCGTCCCGGACCACGTCCTCGTCGACCAGGAACTCCAGGTGCCCACCCGCGAGCAGCTGCTCGCCGAGGGCTTCGTCCGCGTCGACCGCGTCACCGTCGACCCGGCCGTGCACGCGACCGACCTCGACCCCACCCGCGAGCACCGCGACGGCCTCGCCCGCGCAGCCCAGACCTGACCAGCCGCAGCCTCGCCGCCCGCCCCGGACCGCCACAGTGCGCACCGACCCACCCCCGGCCCGGCCGCCGACGGGCGGTTCGGCGCGCGCCGCGGCCGCCCGGCCGACCCCACGACAACGAGGAGGACTTCGTTGACCACCGAGACCACCCCCAGCACGCCGACCGCCGAGCAGGACACCGGGAACACCGCGGCGGTGGCCGTGCTCGGCCTGGCCGCCGCCGACCTGGCCCGGATCCTGGAACAGACCGCGCCGCACCGCGGCGACCACGAGTACTGGCCGCGCCTGGCCGTCACCCGCCTCGACGCCGACAACCGCCACCTGCACGCCGTCGCGACCGACCGCTTCACCATCGCCGTCGCCCGCGCCGCCACGACCACCGTCACCGAGGGTCGGCCGTGGGCGGCGTCCGTGAACGCGGACGACGCCGGGATGCTGGCCGCCTGGGCCCGCAGCCGCGGCCACGACGAGCACGTCCGCCTGGTCATGGACAGCCAGAGCCTGGAAGCCTCCACCCTCACCAGCCGGCTCAAGGTGCCCGTCACCACCGGCGCCTACGTCATCCAGTGGCGACCCCTCCTGCGCGAGCACCTGGAGCAGCCGCCCACGCCGATGGACCTGACCGGCCTGGACACCCAGTACCTGCGCCGCTGGGAACATGCCGGAAACCACCTCGCGTTCGCCCAGGCCGGACCCGAGCACCCGCTGCTCGTGTCCGGCGAGGACTTCATCGGCCTGCAGATGCCGGTGCGCCACCGCGACGCCGCCACCCGCGAGACGCTCGCCGCCGACTGGACCACCCCCACTACCGGGACCAACCCCGGCACGGCACCCACGCTTCCGCTGCCCGACCCGGACCAGACCGTCGCCCGAATGACCGGCGACCTTCTCAAGCGCGTGCTGCTCTCCACCCAGGACCTCATCCACGCGCCGCTCGACGACCACCACGCCACGGCCGTCCACGCCAGCGCCGCCGCCTACGCCTGGATCGGCCACCGGGCGCTCCAGGCCCTGGCGCAGACCGACCCGCGCCTGGCCGACCGCCTCGTCGTGGACCTGCACCAGGAACTGGACGCCGGCGACTACTCGGAGACGGCCTTCGACGAGGCCATCCAGGCCGGTCACGACCCCCAGGCGTGGATCGACACCTACCACGCCCGCCGCGACGGCGCCGAGCAGCCCGCGACCGAACCCGCCGGGCAGGCCAAGTGAGCACCCGCGCCACGGCCGGCCACGCCCAACGCCTGCACACCCTCCTGGACAGGCTGCCCCGCCGCCTGCGGATCGGCCGCTGGGAGGTGATGGCCGGCCCGTACGACCTGTTCATCGAGCACCACCCCAAGCCCGGCTGCACCACCTGCCAGGACCACCGCGGCTGGTACTGCGAAGACGGCTGGGAGTACTGCGACTGCATGACCGGCTTCTCCTCCTGGCGCCTGCCCTGGCGCCCCGCCCCGACCCGTCCCTACAGCGACGAACCGCCCTTCTGACCAGCCGCCACACCGCAGGCGCGCAGGCCTTCGCCGACCGCCGGGCCGCAGAGCCCGATAGCAGCGCGAACGCGCATCGGCGCGGAGCGACGGCGGCGGGCCGTCCCCACGGCTATTGGGGGCGGCCCGCCGCCGTCATCCTCCCCCACCACATCCAGCCTCCACACCCGCCACGGCAGCCGAGGCGGCACCTCGGGCCGGAACCAAGCCGTCTTCGACCCACTCCGGCACCACATCGAGTGCTGACACTCCACCGGCCCGGCCGCGCCGCCAACCGGCACAGCCGGACCACCCCCACCCCGAACCACCACCCGACAAGAGGAGAGCACTTGACCGTCATCCCGCTCGACCCCGGCTCCCCGGCCAGTCACGCCGTGGGCATCGACTTCGACCTCACCGTCGTAGCGCACCGAAACGGCTGGCAGGACGGGCGCATCTACGGCGACCCGATCCCCGGCGCCCTCGACGCCCTGCGCCAGCTGATGGCATGCCGCTCCGTCTTCTGCGTCACCGCCCGCCACCGCCGTTACCACCCCGCCGTAGCGGCCTGGTTCATCCGCCACGGCATCCCCGCGGTCGTCGACGAGGACCCTGACCGCGCCTACTGGCTCGGCGACGGCGAACGGCTGCTCGTCACGAACAAGAAGTTGGGCGCGGCCCTCTACATCGACGACCGCGCGCTCGCCTTCACCGGCGACTGGGCCGCAGCCCTCCCAGAGGCGCTGCGCCGTATCGGCGAGCTGCCCGCACCGGCGGCGCAGCCCGCCGCCGATGTCCCTGCGCTGACGATCCGCCAGCCCTGGCTGGCTGCGACACCGGCTGCTGCCGACCCTGGGGCCTGCCCGGCCTGTGGCACTGGACCCTCGCCGACGTCCAGGCCCTCGCCGACCCCATCCCCGCCGCTGGCCGCCTCGGCCTCTGGCGACTCGACCCCGGCCAGCACGCCCTGATCCACCGCCGGTCCGCCGCCCGGCCCGCCCTCGTCCACCACTGACCGGCCCCGCCCCGGCCGGGCGCCCAGCCCCGCCCCGGCCGGGCCCTGCGTACCGCCCTGACACGGCCGCCTGGCCGAACGCACCACCCAACTGACAGGAGAGCCGAGATGACCGAAACCTTCGAGCCCATCCGCTACACCGCTGACGTGGTCGCCACCACGCCGGACGGCCGCGTCCTGCTGGTCGAGCGGGGCTGGCCGCCCCACGAGGGCGCCTGGGCGCTGCCGGGCGGTCACGTGGACTTCGGCGAGACGAGCCGGCAGGCGGCCGCCCGGGAACTGGGCGAGGAGACCGGCGTGCGGGTGGACGCCGCGGACCTGCTCCAGCTCGGCGCCTGGGACGAGCCCGGCCGCGACCCGCGTGGCCGGTACGTGACCGTCGCCTACCTCGCCGTCGTCCCCGCCGACACCCCGATCACCGCCGGGGACGACGCCCGCACCGCCCGCTGGTGGCCGTTCGACTCCCTCCCAAAGCAGCTGGCGTTCGACCACGCCGCCATCCTCGCCACGGCCCTCCGAGGTGAGCCCGCCAGCACCGATCCCACCGGCACCGCGGCTTGACCGGGCACTGACGCCGCGCACCACCGCGCCCGCCGCCCTCGCCACCCAGGCCAGGGACGGCGGGCGCGGTGGTGCGCGGCGCGGCCGCCCGGCCGGCACCCGACTTCGCACCAGGGAGAGCACGCCCATGGCCACCACCCGCACCCTCACCGCTGCCACCACCGGCGCGACCACCGTCGACCTGTCCCTGCGCGGCATCCACGGCCGGGTCGACGTCCAGGCCGTTCCCGGCCTCGACACCGCCGAGATCACCATCAGCACCACCGACGACACCGGCGAGGCCGCCGACGCCGTCACCAACGCCGACCTGCGATGGGACCCGCGCGGCGCTCTCGTCGCCCACGTCCAGGGCCAGGGCACCGGCGGCGGCACGACCACCATCGTCACCCGCTCCGGACGTACCATCACGATGCAGGGCGTCGGCACCGTGTACGGCTCGGTGACCGGCATGGTCATCGACGGCGGCCTGACCATCGTGGGCGGCCGGGTCGTCGGCGGCCGCGGTGCCACCCTGGTCCAGAGCCCCGCCCCCGTCGTCGTCACCGCCCGGGTCCCGGAGGACAGCGCCGTCATCGGCCGCACGCAGTCCGCCGACCTGACCACCACCGGCCGCCTGACCGCCGTCGCCGCGACCACCCAGTCCGGCGACGTGTCCGTCGGCACGGCCAGCACCGTCAGCGCCCGCACCCAGTCCGGCGACGTCGTCCTGGAACGCGCCGTCACCGCCGAGGTGCACACGATGTCCGGCGACATCCGCGCGAGCTGGCTGGGCGCGAGCGCCGACCTGCAGACCATGTCGGGCGACATCCGGGCGTACGCGGCGAACCCCGGCGCCGTGACCGCCGGCTCCATGTCCGGCGACGTCACCGTCACCGCCTCCCCCGACGCCCCGGCCGGTGGACCGGACGTCCGCGCCACGTCCATGACCGGCCGAGTCTCCATCCCGCGCTGACGCCGTACCAAGCGCCCACCTCCCCGCCGCCCCGCGCCCACCCGGCCGCGGGGCGGCGGCACACCGTGACCGACACCGGATCCCGATCCGCCACACCCGAAGAAGAGAACCATGAAGCTGACCATCGTCGTCCAGAACCTGCAACGCGGAGGCCTGCGCGCCGGCGACGGCACCCCCGACGACCGCTGGCCGCAGCTCGCCAAGCGGATCAGCAGCGTCGAGCCCGACCTAGTGCTCCTCCAGGAAGCCGAAGGCTGGACCGAAATTGGACACCGCCAGCTCGTCCGCGCCGAGCAAGACCTCGGCCTGGAGGCGCTCCTCGCCCCCACCCGCAGCGGCCGCGGCACCACACTCCTCTACCGCCGCGAAACCCTCGGCCGCCGCACCAGCTGGACCACCGACTACACCGCCGACGAAACCCACCACGGCTTCGGCACCGCCGGCTTCACCATCCCCGGCCTGCCCGCCCCACTCGCGGTCACCAGCGTCCACCTCACCCCGTACAGCGCCGACAAGGCCATCGCCGAAGCCGACTTCGCCGCCAGCCGCACCTACCGCCACGGCCCCTACGGCATCCTCGGCGGCGACATCAACTACCCGCCCCTCGCCGGCCCCGCCCCCGCCTGGCACCGCATGCGCCCCTACAACCGCGGCTCCCGCACCCTGCTCACCGACCCGGCCCTCGACCAGCAACCCACCCCCGACCGGCGCGTCGCCTGGAAACTCGCCGCCAACGGCCTGACCGACGTCGCCTGGCACCTCCACCAGCAGACCGGCGACAACGACCTGCTGCGCCGCACCGGCAACGACGACCGGATCGACCAGCTCTGGGTCTCCGCCCCGCTCGTCCCGGCCATCGAGTCCTACACCCTGCTCGACACCCCACGCGGCGCCAGCGACCACCACGGCCTGGCCGTCACCCTCGACACCGACCGCATCGACACCACCCGCTCGTGGACCTACCAGTGACCGCCCGCAGCCCACACCCCGCCCGGCCCGCAGACTTCGATCCCCGCACCAGGCACTGACGCTGCCCGCCGCGACACCCCACCCGCCGAACCGGCCAGGCCCGGCGGAGGGGTGCCGCGGCGAGCGGCGCGGCCGCCCGGCCGGCCCCCGACCCCGGAGACATCCCCATGAACGCCACCCGAATCGCCCGCTTCGCCGCCGCCTACGCCCTGCTCCGGTCCGGCGCGGACGTCGGCGACCACTGGGTTAACGCGGCACCCGCCGTGTCCACCAACTCCTGCGTCTCGGTGGAGGTGGCCCGATGACCACCATCGACCAGGCCGTCACCCTCGCCTCGTTCGGCGCGGTATGGGCAGTACTCGCGGTCGGCCACAACCTCGCGGACCACGTGATCGGGCAGACCGACCACCAGGCCCGCCACAAGGCGGCCCCCACGGCGGCCGAGGTCGCCGACGGAGCCAGCCCGAGGCGGGGCTGGGGAGCGTGCCTCGGTCACGTGGCCCAGTACCACGTGGTGATGGCCGTGATGCTGGCCCTGACCTGGGTCGTCCTCCCGCTTCAGATGTCGTGGATCGGCCTTGCGACAGGGCTCGCCGTCTCGACGGTGACCCACGCCTTCTTCGACCGCCGATGGCCGGTCCGCTGGCTCCTGGAGCACATCGGTTCCAAGGGGTTCGCGGAGCTCAAGGCGGCCGGAATGAACGGTATGTACTTGACCGACCAGGCCCTGCACCAGACCGCGCTCCTCGTGGCAGCCCTGCTGATCACCCGCCTGTAGGGAAGGACGAAGTGAGACACGCCAACAAAGCAGCGACAAACCTCGTCCAGTCCGACCACTGCGCCCGCACCAAGGGCGCCACCGACGCCGCCCCCGTCACCGGCGACGACGGCACCGTCCACGGCACCGCCGCCGGCCGCCGCGCCTGCGCCCTGCACGTTCTGACCTACTCGGCCACCCAGGCCGCCGCCCTCCTCCTCGGCGCCCGCGCACTCGGCCTGCGCCTGCGCCCCGGCCAGCTCGCGGCCGCCCTCACGATCAGCGGGTTGACGCACTACGCCATCGACAGGCGAGTGCCCGGTGGCCTTCTCCAGCGGTTCGCCGACGCCACGGGCAAGGGGAACTTCTACCGGCTCGCCGACCACGGCATCAACGGCGCGGCCCGCATGGATGCCGCCTGCCACCACGCCTTCGAAACCCTCGCCGCCGCCGTCCTCGCCCACTGATCGGCCAGCAACTTGCCCCGTCGAACACGAGAAGGCCCACACCCTCGCGAGGTGTGGGCCTTCTCGTGTTTGGGCCGCTGCCGAGGCCGCCGCCGACTCCGGGGAGGCGGCCTTGATCTCCACCTCGATCCCCACCGACGACGACAACGCCTCGATCAGGTCGCGGACCATCGCGCTCGCCACCGGCCGCCTCCAGGACCTCGCGGACGTCGCCGCCGTCCACCGGCGCTACGGTCGATGGAGCGGCTGGCCCCCATCCACTGCACCGACCAGCCGGAGGAACCGTGAACACCGACACCACCTTCGGCAGGGAGAGCAATCCATGAGCACCCAGCACATCTCCGTCACCATCACCGGCGGCGAGGCCACCCGGACCACCGCCCTCATCGCCGCCGTCTGAACCCCGCCACGACGAAGGCCCGCACCCCAGCCCTTGGGGTGCGGGCCTTCGGCATGTCACCGGGGTGGATGCTTCTCCCAGTGTTCCTTGAGCCGGATGGCCTTGGCCCGCCCGCGCTGGTGCTCGTCCGGCTTCTCCCGGCCGGCGAGCCGGGCCTGCAAGTCGGCCCCGAGAAGGTAGGTCAGGGTCCTCAACGCCGACGGTGAACTGGTCATCTCCAAGAGCTCGTGAATGCGGCGCAAGGCCTCAAGCTCAGAAGCGCGCATAGGAACGTCCACCCACCGCTCTGCCGGCGCGTCGGTCATCGCAGCCACGACCTGGCGGCTGACGATCAGGTCGCGCTCAAGCGCGTGGTGGTACTTCCAGGAAACAGGCCGGACGATGGGTGTGCCGAACAGTGTTGTGGGCACGTAGGACTTCAGCCGGTCCATGACCTCCTGCGGGTTCTGGCCCTCGGATCGGTAGTAGGGGCGCTCCGGACTGCCTGCGGAGGAGTGATCCAGCAGCAGCTCCGACACGAACCGGATGACTCTTTCGGGAGTAGGCGCGAGCCCGGCGCCGAGCCACCGCATGCTGGCCCTGTGCTCGGTGTTGCCGACTCCGGGTCCGTCGATGCCGAAGTACCAGCCGGACGTTGCTTCCCAAGTCAGCTCGCATGCCTTGCCTGGAACGACCCGTTGGCAGAACGCCTCCCCGAGTGACAGTGTCGCCGTGGCATCCTCGAAGACCTCTACGTCGGGGCCTCCGTCATCTGGCGGCTCGAGGAACGTCTGGGGGCCGGAGACACCGATGATGCTGACCGACAAGCCGTCAGCGATGAGGGCCTCGGCTACCGCGGCGGCATAGTGCCCCGCGTACCTCTCGAAGGTCTCGGCCTCTGTCTCCGGAGCGTTCCGTGCACTCATCTCTTCTCCCCTTCAAGAAGCTTCGGACTCATACTCTGCCGCCCCGATCGCACCCACGAGCTGTGTTCCGCCGAACTTCCCGGACCTGCTCTACTCTGCCGGATACGGGACAGGCCCCGGCATGACAACGCCCTTTCGAGAACCAGGTCACGGACACGACGAAGGCCCGCACCCGAGCGCCGGGGTGCGGGCCTTCGTCATTCTCGAACTAGACAGCCACGTCGTTCTGCGCTGGATCCAGGTCATCGACCAGGAGGGCGGCCAGAGTGGTTCGGTGGTCAGCCGGCATGTGCTCTCGGAGCAACCTGTAGACCGCTGCCGGGTCGTCCCACACCGGGATCAGTGTTGTCAGAGCTCGCGGAGCTTCGCCCGCCGGGCCGTTAACGGCGTTAACGGTGGGGTGCTCCACTTCCGCCGCCGCGTTGCTCGCCGACGGGGTATTAACGGCGTTAACGGTCGGAGTCGGCTCCCGCGTGGCGAGCTCCCGACGAGGTGCCCGCTGCCGGGGAGTGTTAACGGCGTTAATAGCCTCTGCCGCAGCTGACGCCTGCTGCTCCTTGGGCATCCGGCCAATGCGGCGGGCCGGTTGCACCTTCAGTTCTCCGCTCTCCACCCTCTCCTGAAGATCGGGTGTGAGCTCCAGGAGCGCGAGGCGTTGGGAGACCCAGGCCGCCGTCTTACCCAGGCGCTTCGCCACCTTCCCCTGCGAGCCGTGAACCTTCACGAGCTCTTGGATGGCCTTCGCCTGGTCCAACGGGGGAACGTCCACCCGGTGCACGTTGGCGATCAGCGCGCTCTCCAACAGGTCTGCTGCGCTCGCTGCGAGGTCGTCGTTGACGTCGATCCGCAGTTCCGCGAGCCCCGCAAGGTGTGCTGCGGCCAGGCGGCGGTTGCCGTCGATGACGACGTACTCGGCCTCGTCCAGCTTCTCCTCAAGGCCCGGGTGAGAGGCCAGGAACGCTGCCCGCCGGACCACGGCGACGCGCTGAATCTGCCCCTTCTGCCTGAGCGACTCGGCGGTCTCTTCAAGCTCGGTGAGTTTGTCGCGCGGGTTGAACGGGTTGTGGGCGAGCAGCCCCAGTTCGACTGACGTCGGGGGGAGACGTCCCTCGCCGTTCATGATCTGCTGGCGTGTCCGGACACGGCGGGGGCCGGGGGCGTCGTCCTGACCGCTGTCGCCGATGCTGAACCCGCGGGTGACCCGCTGGGTAGGGGGCGTCATACGGCAAGCTCCTTCGCCAAGTCGCGCATCACCTGCGCGTGTTCACTGTTCGGCGCGTACTCCAGCAGGGGGATCTCGCCGTCTGCGGCCTCCCGGCCTTCCTTCAGGTCACCGATGACAGCCAGAACGGCGGGCGAGCTGCTCTTCTCCCACTGGTCCTTGTTTTCCTGCACGAGCTTTCCGCGGCGGCTGTCGTACGCGTTGATGATCAGCCCGAGGTAATCGACCTGGATGCGGCCCTTGCGGCACAGGTCGTCCATCTGGGACTTGAGCAGGCGGAACGCGCGGTGGGAGGCCTTGTTTGCCCAGACCGGGGTGATGACGCCGGAGCGGTCGGCGAGTTCGCCTTCGCGGCGCCGCACGTAGTAGAGCGCGGTGTCCATGTTGAGTCCCAGGCTGGGCGGCCCGTCGATGATGATGAAGTCGTAGTCCGCTTCCAGCGGCTCTAGGGCGCGCTCCAGCGCGGCCTCGCTGAAACTGACCTTCGACAGTGCGATGTCGCGCAGGAACGCGTCGTCCGCCGCAGGCAGCAGATGCAGCCGCTCGCCGAAGCGGGCACCGTCGAGGGACACCAGCAGGTCGTGGATGTCCCCCCGTGCGGTCCCGTCCATGTGCATCATCAGTGTCTCGGCGCCGTCTTCGTACATGAGCTCCTCGAAGCCCAGCTCGGCGGTGAGGTGGCCCTGCGGGTCGTAGTCGACCAGGAGCACGCGACGGCCGGCCTCCGCCAGCGCCTGGGCGATGCCGGACGAGATGAAGGTCTTGCCCACCCCGCCCTTCTGGTTCGCCACTATGACGCGAACGACGGGCTGGGCGACCAGTGGCGTAGACGGCGACGGGTGCTTCTCCAGCCACAGCGTCAGTGCCTGGGCCAGCCCCTGCACGTAGGTGATCTCGCGGTCGTTGCACGCGCCCTTGAACCGGTCGGCCTCGCCGACAGGCAGGAACGTCCCCCACGTCTTCGCGCCGTCGGTGTTCACCGTCGGGAGATCCGAAGCCTCGTACCAATCGCGGATCGCGTACTCGGCCGCGTCCTGAATATCCAGTCCATGCTCAAATGCACGGATCTTCAGCTGGCGTCTCAGCTGCGGGGGGAGAGAAGTGATTAGCTTCTCCCGTTTCAAACTGGCCGTAGGGCTGCTCATAAGACCAAACATTACTAGGTCACCTCGTTAGTGCTGCCGCACCACCCCGGAGCGCGCAACCACTCCGCCGCCGAGCCGGATACTGAGCTCTCCGCCAGGGCATAGTCAGCCCGGACACATCAGGGGAAGGAGACCAGTACGGTGTCGTGGCGAGATGCGGTACAGCCGGCGTTGCGGGTGATGTTGCAGGGGGAGGCCTACCCGGACCCGTACCTGGAGCTGCTGCGCGTCGGGGCGGAACATCGGGAGGTCGCCGAGGCCGTCGTCGTGACGTTGGCGGTGGAGGGGGCGCTCGTCACGGGGACCGTGATTCCGGCCGGGGCGTGGGAGGACCTGTACTTCCGTCAGATCGGGGAAGCGGACTACTACGGCCTGCGGAAGGTCGTGCGGGAGGTGTTCGGGCACCTGGACCAGGCCGCCGAGGACGGGCGCCGCCGGCGGGCGCCGGATCCGCGTTTCCTGCATCTGAAGGACGTCACCGTCCGCTCCGGCCGAACAGCCCGGAGGCTGCCGGCCTGGCGCGGACCGATCGCGGCGGTCAGCGGCTGGGGCCTGGGCGAGCCGGACGAGCGCTGAGGCAGCGTCGCCCGCACACCCGGCAGGAGAAGGGCGTCGTGCGGGCGGTCGCCGGGTGCCGGCAGTCTGCCGTGGAGGCTGGCATCCGGCGGCAACTGGTGGATTGGCGGTCGGGCAGGTGGATGGCGGGCGGCTCGGCTGGCCCGGGGTGGGACCCGGGCC
>NZ_JBSHBN010000123.1:0-28049 GCF_053612025.1 Kitasatospora sp. NPDC054768 | reverse complement strand
GGACCGCGCCTCCGAGGACTGCCCGGCGTCCACCACGCCCCGCATCATCACCAGGATGCCCACGGACTGGAAGGTGGCCACGAACAGCAGCGGGATGCGCGCCACCCGTGCCCGGGCGAGCTGCGCCCGGTACACGGCCGCGAGCGCCGGCAGCAGCCTGGCCGCGGGGGCGAGCGGAGCGGGGGCGGCCGTGGACCGGTCGGTCCGCGGGGGCACCGAGAGCAGCGTCACTTGGCCAGTCCTCCGTGGCGGCCGCCCAGCTTGAGGTACGCGTCCTCAAGGCTCGGGGTGGCGAGGGTGAAGTCGTCGAGGGCGGCGAAGGCCGGGCCGGTGGTGACGGCGGCGACCAGCTCGCGGGCCTGCTCGGGGGTGGTGCGGACGGTCCAGCGGCGGCCGGTGCACTCGGCCCGCTCGCGCAGCGCGGCGACGGCGGGCACGCCGACCGGCGCCTCGTCCCGCCAGACCAGGTCGAGCCGGACGTCGCCGTCCACCAGCGCCTTGAGCCCGCCGGGCGTGTCGCAGGCGATCACCCGGCCGTCGTCCACCACGGCGACCCGGTCGAGCACCGTCTCCGCCTCGATCACGTTGTGGGTGACCAGCAGCACCGTCGTCCCGTGCTCGGCGCGCCGCCGGTCCACGGCGCTCCACACGGCCCGCCGGGCGACGGGGTCCATGCCGGTGGTGGGCTCGTCCAGGACGAGCAGCGGCCGGTCCCCCACCAGGGTGGCCGCGAAGCAGGCGAGCCGCCGCTGTCCGCCGGACAGCTTCGCGAGCGGCCGGGTGGCGATCGGCTCCAGCCCGAGCTCCGTCAGCACGTCCGCGGCCGTACCGCGGGCCTGGGCCCGGGTGAGGCCGCGCAGCCGTCCGGTGGTCTCGGCGGCGAGCGCCACCGTCAGCTCGTCCAGCGCGGTGGATTCCTGCCCGAGGTAGCCGAGCAGCCGGGCGGCCCGCTCGGGGTGCCGCACGATGTCGTGGCCGAAGAGTTCGACGGATCCCGCGTCGGGGCGCAGCAGCCCGGTGAGCTGGCGCACCAGCGTCGACTTCCCGGCTCCGTTGGGCCCGAGCAGCCCGAAGATCTCGCCCCTGCGGACGGTGAGGGTGATCCCGTCGTTGGCCCGGATCTCGGTGGCGGCCGCGCCGCGCCCGCTGCGGTAGGTCCTGACCAGGTCGCGCACGACGGCGCACGGCTGGGGTTCCTCGGGTGCTCGCCCGGCCGTCTCGTTCACGACCGACGACTCTACGCGCTCGTACGGGCGAACCGGACAACGGGGCCCTGCCGACCCCCGGGCCGCCGACCGGCCGGCTCAGTCGTCGACGACCATCGACCCGCCCGGCACCCGGGCCGCCAGTTCCTTCCAGAACCCGGCCCGGATGGCGTAGCGGTCGTGCTCGTCGATCTGGTCGTCCTTGTGCGCCAGCAGCCCGAAGCGGGCGGCGTAGCGCAGCAGCTCGCCGTCCACCCGGTGCGGGATGCGCGGGTAGTCGGGCCAGAGCATGGTGAGTCTCTCGGTGTCGCCGACGCGGTCGCTCCAGCGGCGGGCGAAGACCTGCCCGACTTCGTGGGCGTCACCGCCGATGGAGGTGATGTCCTCCTCGCGGTCGGCCCAGCGCTGCTCGGCGGTGGTGAGCTGGGCGAGGGTGGGCAGGCTGTCGCCGGCGGTGACGGCGGGCTCCGGGGCGGGCCGGTCCACCCAGCCGCGGTCGGAGGACCAGCGCAGCACCGGCCCGGCCTGCGCGACGGCCCCGTGCCCGTTGACCCCGTGCCCGTTCGCGGCGTGCCCGTTCGCGGCGTGGCCGGTGGCCGCGGGGCCGTTGGTTCCGTTCGCCGACGGGGTGATCGCGGTGACGGAGGAGGCCCTGCCGGCGAGGTCCTTCGGCGTCGGGACGACCTTGAGCGCGGCCGCGGCCGGCTGCGGCCGGCCGTCGGCGTCGGGATCCGCTCCCGCCGAGGCCGCGGCGGGGGCCTCGGCGGCCGAGGCGGCGGCCACCGGACGGACCACCGGCGGCACCACGGTGGGCGGGGCGGCCGGCGGGGCGGCGAGGATCTTGGCGATCTCCTGCCGGGCCCCCGGGGCCGGGAACATGCTGGAGTGCTCCCGCAGCGAGAAGGACCCCTCGATCCACTCCCGGTCCAGCACCCGCCGCTCGTCCGCCTCGCCGACCAGGTCCTCGGACTGGTTGAAGTCGCCGTCGGCGGCCTGCAGGGCCCACAGGTGGACGGCCACCCCGTGTTCCTTGGCGGTCATCATGCCGGGCAGCAGGTCCCCGTCACCGGTGATCAGCACGACGTCGGCGCAGGCCCGGTTGCGGGCGAGTTCGGAGAGTTCGGCGTGCATCGCGGCGTCCACACCCTTCTGCACCCAGCGCCCCTCGGCCCGGGTGAGCGCGCCGAGCCGTACGGTGACCCGGGGCAGTACCCGCAGCCGCCGGTGCTCGGGCATCGGGCGCCGGTCGGGCGCGGCGTCGAACCAGTAGATCCGCAGCAGCGGCAGCCCGGTCTCGGCCTCGGCGCGCTCGCGCAGTGCGGTGATCAGGGCGGTGTGGTTCACCGTGACCTTGGACCGGGACGGATCCCCGGCGAGCAGGCTGGCGGCGGCGCCCAGCAGATATCCGGCGTCCACCAGGACGACACAGCGGTCCATCGCGCACCTCTTTTCGCTCGCCCTCGGAATCAGTCGGGTGGGTCGATTCGGGAATGGGCGGTCCTCCCGCCGTCCGGGCGTGCCGAGGTGAGGGGCCCCCGTCGTCGCCCGATCGTTGGGTCACCTTTTACCCCCGGTTCGCCCGCCGAACCTCGCCGGTTGTCCCGGCACCGCAACAGCCGCCCCGGCGCGGAGCGGACGAAAGCGAAGGCGGGCCCCGTACAACGACGAGGCCCGCCCGAGGTCACGCGGCGGTGTTCCGACCCTGTGGACGCCGGTGGTCCGGCCCGGGGGTCCGGCCCCCGCGCGGGACCGGAGGCGCTCAGCCCCTGAGCTCGGCGGCGACCAGCTCGGCCAGCTGGACGGCGTTCAGCGCGGCGCCCTTGCGCAGGTTGTCGTTCGAGACGAACAGCGACAGTCCGTTGTCCACCGTCTCGTCCACCCGGATGCGGCCGACGTAGCTCGGGTCCCGGCCGGCGGCCTGGAGCGGGGTGGGGATGTCGGACAGCTCGACGCCGGGGGCGCCGCTGAGCAGCTCGACGGCGCGCTCGGGGCTGATCGGGCGCTCGAAGCGGGCGTTGATCTGCAGCGAGTGGCCGGAGAACACCGGGACGCGCACGCAGGTGCCGGCGACCTTCAGCTCCGGGATGCCGAGGATCTTGCGGCTCTCGTGGCGGAGCTTCTGCTCCTCGTCGGTCTCGTTGGAGCCGTCGTCGACGACGGAGCCGGCCAGCGGCACCACGTTGAAGGCGATCGGCCGCTGGTAGACCTTGGGCTCCGGGAACTCGACGGCGCCGCCGTCGTGGGCGAGCGCGGCGGCGCCCAGCTCGACGACCTTGGCGGCCTGGTCCTGGAGCTCGGCGACGCCGGCCACACCGCTGCCGGAGACGGCCTGGTAGGTGGAGACGACGAGCGCGGCCAGGCCGGCCTCCTCGTGCAGCGGGCGCAGCACGGGCATGGCGGCCATGGTGGTGCAGTTCGGGTTGGCGATGATGCCCTTGGGGCGGTCCGCGACGGCCTCCGGGTTGACCTCGGAGACGACCAGCGGGACCTCGGGGTCGCGGCGCCAGGCGGAGGAGTTGTCGATCACGACGGCACCGGCCGCGGCGACCTTGGGGGCCAGGGCCTTGGAGGTGGAGCCGCCGGCCGAGAAGATCACGATGTCCAGGCCGGTGTAGTCGGCCGTGGCCGCGTCCTCGACGGTGACCTCGGTGCCCTGCCAGGGCAGCGTGCGTCCGGCCGAGCGGGCCGAGGCGAACAGCCGCAGCTGCTCCACCGGGCCCAGTCCGCCTTCACGACCAGCGCGCTCCGCCAGGATCTCGCGGACCACGCCGCCGACCTGGCCGGTGGCACCGACAATGCCGATCTTCATCTCCGACTACTCCTCTGAATGGTGCTGTTCACAGCCGCACTCTGCCCATCATGCCTTGTCACGCGGGTGGGGCGGCCTGGTGTTCCACGGTGTGAGAGGCCGCCCGGACGGACCCTAATGGTCCAGACCACTGGCGAGGGTCAGCGCGGCGTCGACCTCCGCCCGCCCGGCCGGCAGCAGCGGCAGCCGCACGTCCGGAGTCGGGATGCGGCCCTGGGCGTGCAGCACGCCCTTGGTCACCGACGGGTTCGGCGCCGTGAAGGCGGACAGCGCCAGCCCGGTCAGCCGGTGCCCGAGCGCCCGCGCCCGCGCCACGTCCCCGGCCTGCCAGGCCTCGGCCAGCTCGACGAACCGGGCGGTCGCCAGGTGGGCGGAGGCGAGGATGCCGCCGGCCGCGCCCAGCGCCAGCATCGGCGAGAGGAACGCGTCCTCGCCGGTGAGGAAGGCGAATCCGGCGGGGGCGTCGGCGAGCAGCTCGGCGGCCGTCCGGTCCAACCCTCCGGTCGCGTACTTGACGCCCACCACGCCCTCGATCGCGGCGAGTTCGCGCAGCGCGGCGGTGGAGAGCTGCTGCCCGGTGCGGTACGGGATGTGGTAGACGATCAGCGGCAGCGGGCTGCTCGCGGCCAGTGCCCGGAAGTGCGCGACCGTCCCGGCCTCGCCGGCCCGGACGAAGGACGGCGTGGTGACCAGCGCCGCCGCCCGCGGCACCCGCGCGCCGAACATGGTCAGCGCCTCGCCGACGGCCCGGGTGTCGCCGCCGGAGGCTCCGACGGTCAGCTGCGCCCCGCGCGCGGCGCAGGCGGCCGCGGCGACGTCCACCACCGCGTCCCGCTCCTCGGCGGTCAGCGCGGCCGGCTCGCCGGTGGTGCCGAGCGCGACCAGCCCGGCCGCCCCGGCGTCCAGGACCTCGTGCGCCAGCTTCTCCAGCGCGTCGAGGGCGACGGAGCCGTCGGCGGCGAAAGGGGTGATCAGGGGGACGTGGATGCCCTTGAGTTCCATGTCCACGATCCTGCGGCCCGTCGATCGCCCAGGTCCAGTTCATATTTCCGACGCTTCTCGTAAGCTGAGCCGATGCTCGACTAGGCTGGCCCGATGCTGGACGTCCGACGCCTGCGCCTGCTGCGCGAACTCGCCCACCTCGGCACCATCGCGGCCGTCGCCGAGGCGCTCTCCTTCAGCCCTTCGGCGGTGTCCCAGCAGCTGTCCGTCCTGGAGAAGGAGGCGGGCGTCCCGCTGCTGGAGCGCACCGGACGGCGGGTCACCCTCACCCCGGCCGGGCTGGGCCTCGTCCGGCACGCCGAGGCGGTGCTCGCCCTGCTGGAGCAGGCCGACGCCGAACTCGCCCACGCCAAGCGGGGATTGGCGGGACCACTGCGGATCGGCACCTACCCGTCGGCGGCCCGGGCGATCATCCCGGCGGTGCTCGCCGAGCTGGCCGGCTGGCACCCGGGGCTGGAACCGATGGTCACCGAGGTGGACCCGGCGGCCGTCGGCGCGGCCCTGCGGGCGGGCGAGCTGGACGTGGCGCTGGTGCACGAGTACGACCTCGTCCCGGCCGACCCGGAGCCGGGCCTCGCGGTGACCCGCCCGGTCTTCACCGAGCCCATGTACCTGGCCGCCCGCACCCCGGGCACCGTCGCCGAGCAGCGCGGCGCCCCGTGGATCATGTCCCCGCCCGACACGCTCTGCCACACCATGGCCGTCCGGGCCTGCGAGGCGGCGGGCTTCGCGCCGCGCATCCGGCACCAGATCGACGACTTCACCACCGTGCTGGCCCTGGTCGCGGCCGGCCAGGGCGTCGCCCTGGTCCCCCGCCTGGGCACGGCCGGCCTCCCGCCCGGGGTCGTCCTCACCCGCCTGCCGATGTACCGCCGCACCCGCGCCGCCTTCCGCGCCGGCGCCGGCTCCCACCCGGCCATCTCCGCCTTCGTCTCCGCCCTGCACATGGCCGTCCCGCCGGGCCTGGGCGGCGGCACCTGAGCCAGAGCGCCCGGGAGGGGCTCCTCCCCGGACACGAAAGGCCCGGGGCGCCCACCGCGACGGGTGCCCCGGGCCTTTCGCCTCCGCGCTAACCCGCCAGACAGCTCGGCCCGAGCAGCTGCTTCAGGTCCCCGAACAGCGCCGGGTCCGACTTCACCCGGTGCCGGTCCAGTCGCAGCACCGTGGTCTTGTTGCGGCCCTCCAGCCGCACCCGCACCTCGGTGGTGCCGCGGTGGCTGCCCAGCACCTCGCCGAGCCGGGCCACCAGCGGCGGGGTGACCTTCCCGCTCGGGATGTTGATGACGATCGGCGCCTCGGCGTGCGCGTTCGACAGGTCGGGGACGGACAGCTCCATCCCCATCAGCCGCGGCACGTCCTCCCGCTTGTCCAGCTTGCCGCGCACGAAGACGACGGCGTCCTCGACGAGCTGCGAGGAGACCAGCTGGTAGCTGGCCGGGAAGAACATGCAGTCGATCGAGCCCGCGAGGTCCTCGACGGTCGCGATGGCCCAGGCGTTGCCCTGCTTGGTCATCTTCCGCTGGAGGCCCGAGATGATGCCACCGATGGTGATGATCGTCCCGTCCGGCCGCTCCGCGAGGTCCGCGACCGCGCAGTCCGCCTTGTCGGCGAGCACGTGCTCGATGCCGTGCAGCGGGTGCGAGGAGACGTACAGGCCGAGCATCTCCCGCTCCTGGGTGAGCAGGAAGGACTTCTCCCACTCCTCCTCGGAGAAGACGACGTCCAGGCCGAAGCTCGGCTCGTCCGCGGTGGCGTCGCCGCCGAAGAGGTCGAACTGCCCCTCGGCCTCCTTGCGCTTCACGCCGACGACGTTGTCGATCATCGGCTCGAACTGCGCGCTCAGGCCCTTGCGGGTGTGGCCGAGCGAGTCGAAGGCACCGGCCTTGATCAGCGATTCGACGGTCCGCTTGTTGCAGACCACCGACTCCACCTTGTCCAGGAAGTCGGGGAAGGACGCGAACTTCCCCTTCGCCTTCCGGGTCCGGATCATCGAATCGACCACCGGCCCGCCGACGTTGCGGATGGCGGTCAGGCCGAAGCGGACCAGGGTGTCACCGTGCGGGGTGAAGTCCGAGTCCGACTCGTTGACGTCCGGCGGCAGCACCTGGATGCCCATCTTGCGGCACTCGTTGAGGTAGACCGCGGACTTGTCCTTGTCGTCCTTGACGGAGGTGAGCAGGCCGGACATGTACTCGGCCGGGTAGTTGGCCTTGAGGTAGGCCGTCCAGTACGAGACCAGCCCGTAGCCGGCGGTGTGCGCCTTGTTGAACGCGTAGCCGGAGAAGGGGACGAGGACGTCCCACACGGCCTGGATGGCCGCGTCGGAGTAGCCGCGCTCGCGGCAGCCCTTCTGGAAGGGGACGAACTCCGCCTCCAGGATCTCCTTCTTCTTCTTGCCCATGGCCCGGCGCAGCAGGTCCGCCTGTCCGAGCGAGTAGCCGGCCAGGATCTGCGCGGCCTTCTGCACCTGCTCCTGGTAGACGATCAGGCCGTACGTCGGCCGGAGCACCTCCTCCAGGGGCTTCTCCAGCTCCGGGTGGATCGGGGTGATCTCCTGCTGGCCGTTCTTGCGCAGCGCGTAGTTGGTGTGGGAGTTGACGCCCATCGGGCCCGGACGGTACAGCGCCAGAACGGCGGAGATGTCCTCGAAGTTGTCGGGCTTCATCAGGCGCAGCAGCGAGCGCATCGGCCCGCCGTCGAGCTGGAAGACGCCGAGCGTGTCGCCGCGGGCGAGGAGTTCGTAGGTCGGCTTGTCGTCGAGCGGCAGCTTGAGCAGCTCGATCTTCTCGCCCTTGTTCTTCTCGATCGCCTTGACGGCGTCGTCCATGATCGTCAGGTTGCGCAGGCCGAGGAAGTCCATCTTGAGAAGGCCGAGGCCCTCACAGGTCGGATAGTCGAACTGCGTGATGGTGACGCCGTCGGTGTGCCGGGTCCAGACCGGGATGTGGTCGGTCAGCGGCTCGGCGGACATGATGACGCCGGCGGCGTGCACACCGGGCTGGCGGATCAGGCCCTCGATGCCGCGCGCGGTGTCGATGACCTTCCGGACGTCCGGGTCGGTCTCGTACAGCCCGCGGATCTCGCCGGCCTCGCTGTAGCGCGGGTGCGAGGAGTCGGTGATGCCGGAGAGCGGGATGCCCTTGCCCATGACGTCCGGCGGCATCGCCTTGGTGATCCGGTCACCCATCGCGTACGGGTAGCCGAGGACGCGCGAGGAGTCCTTGATGGCGGCCTTCGCCTTGATGGTGCCGTACGTGACGATCATGGCGACCTTGTCGGATCCCCACTTCTCCGTCACGTAGCGGATCACGTCACCGCGCCGGCGCTCGTCGAAGTCGATGTCGACATCGGGCATGGAGATGCGCTCGGGGTTGAGGAAGCGCTCGAAGATCAGGCCGTGCGGGATGGGGTCGAGGTCGGTGATGCCCATCGCGTACGCGACCAGCGAGCCGGCCGCCGAACCACGGCCGGGACCCACCGCGATGCCCTGGCTCTTGGCCCACATGATGAAGTCGGCGACCACGAGGAAGTACGCCGGGAACCCCATCTGGATGATGGTGTCCATCTCGTACTCGGCGAGCTTCTTGTGCTCCTCGTCGTACCCGTTCGGGAAGCGCCAGTCCATGCCCTTCCACACCTGGGACTTGAAGAAGTCCGCCTCGGACTCGAAGCCCTCCGGGATGGGGAAGCGGGGCATCAGGTTCTTGAACTTGAACATGCCCTCGGTGTCGACCCGGGAGGCGACGAGGAGCTGGCTGTTGCGGCAGCCCTCCTGCCAGGCGTCCGAGGAGTCGAGGGCGTACATCTCGGCGGCGGACTTGATGTAGTAGCCGGTGCCGTCGAAGCGGAAGCGGTCCGGGTCGGAGAGGTTCTTGCCGGTCTGGACGCAGAGGAGGAGGTCGTGCGCGCCGGCGTCGGCCTCGGTGGTGTAGTGCGAGTCGTTGGTGACGACCGGGGGGATGTTGAGCTTCCTGCTGATCTCCAGCAGCCCGTCGCGGACCCGCTTCTCGATGTCGAGGCCGTGGTCCATCAGCTCCAGGAAGTAGTTCTCCTTGCCGAAGATGTCCTGGTAGTCGGCGGCGGACTTCAGGGCCTCGTCGACCTGGCCGAGGCGCAGCCGGGTCTGCACCTCGCCGGAGGGGCAGCCGGTGGTGGCCATCAGGCCGCCGGACAGCTCCGCGATCAGCTCCTTGTCCATCCGGGGCCACTTCACCAGCCAGCCCTCGGCGTAGGAGCGCGAGGTCAGCTTGAAGAGGTTGTGCAGGCCCTCCTTGTTGCGGGCCCAGATGGTCTTGTGGGTGTACGCGCCGGACGCGGAGACGTCGTCCCGCTTCTGGTGCGGCTGGCCCCACAGGATGCGCTTGGTGTTGGAGCGGGACTCCGGGGCGACGTACGCCTCGATGCCGATGACGGGGGTGATGCCCGCGTCGGTCGCCTGCCGGTGGAACTCGGCGGCGCCGTACATGTTGCCGTGGTCGGTCATCGCCACGTGGGTCTGCCCGAGGCGCTCGACCTCCTTGAACATCTGCTTCAGCCGGGCGGCACCGTCCAGCATCGAGTACTCGGTGTGGACGTGCAGATGCGCGAACGGCTGATCGCTCAAGGCGGGGCCTCCGGAGGCTCTGGTGCTGGTCTGGTGGGCCGGCGAACGCGCAGGTCACAGGGGATGCCCTGGAAATGGATGTGGCCCGGAGCACCTCTCGGGGCCCGGACCACCACTCACGCGTTCACGCGTCTACTTTAGCCCCCTCGAACGCCTTCCCACGCGTCGCTCACGGCTCTCCCGGCCACCCCGGCGAGTCGCGCCCCGGCGGCCTCACGGACCTCCGGCTCCTCCATCGGATCGTCCCGCAGACGGGCGAGGCGGTCGCGCACGTCGGGCCGGTCGGGGGCCCGCTCGACGCCCAGCAGACGGGCTCGCACCTCGCAGTCCCACAGCGACTCGGTGTACGCCCCGGCCAGGCCGGCGGCTCCCATCGCCGCCAGCGCCTCCAGGTAGGCGGGGCGCTCGTACGAGTGCGGGGTCGCGAGCCAGAAGCGGCGCAGCAGGGAGACGGCACCGGCCGCCTCCGGCCCGAAGCGGGCGAGACCGCGCGCGAGATCGTCCGGGCCGCACCAGGACCGGTCCACCCACCGCCGCTCCAGTTCGGCGATCAAGGTCGACACGTCCCCCTCGCCACCGTGAGCGGCCAGCACCGCGTAGCCGATCTCGGCCAGCCACGCCTGCTCCGAAGCCGCCCACTCCCGGGCCGCCGGCACGGCCTGCTCGGCCAGCCGCTCGACGGCCTTGCCCAGCAGCGGCAGCGGTCGGGTTCCGTCGGAGGCGCCGAGGCCGGGAACCAGCAGGATCAGCTCGGGCTCGGGCGGGCGGAGCGAGAGGGCCACGAGAGCGGAGATCCTGGCTCCCTCGGGCGCCGCCGGATCGCGCAGCAGGGCCAGCAGGCTCGCACTGTCCCGCTCCGGGTACGGATCCGGCCGCCGCACCGGGCGGCACACGGGCGACTCGTCCTCCTCCGGAACGAAGTCCGGCAGCGCCGCCCGGGCGTCCGCCGAGCCGGCGAGCACCAGCAGTTCCAGCACGCTGGTGGCCCGGTTACGGGTGTCCTCGTCCTGGGCCGTCGCCATCTCGACCACGGGTCCGAGCGGGAGTTTCAGGTCCCGGATCAAGCGGGCGAGGTACAGGTGTCGGTCATCCACCTGCGAGTCCCAGCGCCAGTCCCAGCGGATACATCCGTAGACCAGGTCGGCGACCGAGGAGCGGTCCGCGGCGGCTACCAGTACGCCCTGCCCCCGGCCGCGCTGGAGGAGGCCGAGGAGGGTGGTCGGCGGCGCGTAGTGGTCGCTGTGCATGGGGTCCATCGTGCCGGAGCCCCCGGCGCGTGGGCGGCGGGGGCCGGCGGGTCAGGCGTCCTCGTCGGGCGGCGGGGCCGCGCGGAGGGCGGTGACGACGCCCAGGGCGACCGTGGAGATCGCGAGGGCGAGGAGGACGGCGAAGGCCGTCCCGATCAGGTATCGCACGAGGTCCTGCGCTCGGCGTCGAGGAGCAGGGTGAGGAGGTTGAGGAGGGTCGAGGCCGGAGCCGTGTTGAAGCGGACGAGGACGCGGCCGTCCATGGTCCGGTCGGTTTCGATCGAGGGGAAGATGAGGCCGAACTCGCGCCCCCGCTCCACGACTTCGTCCAGGAGGGCGCGGACGTGGCCCTCGGTGTAGTAGCGGATCCGGGGGTCGGTCGGCAGCATCGGGTGACGGCCGGGGCGGTAGACCATCAGGCGACGTCCTTCCGCAGCTCGAACCAGACGGACTTGGCCCGCTCGTGCGGGTCGACGCCCCAGCAGTGGCTGAGGGCGGCGACCAGCTGGAGGCCCCGGCCGGACTCGGCGAGCAGGGACAGCGGCGGGCTGGAGGGCAGCACCGGGCTCTCGTCCGTGACGGAGACCCGGAGGGAGTCACCCTCGGAGATGATCTCGACCAGCGGCACAGGGGTGTCGGTGTGCCGCCACGCGTTGACGAGGAGCTCGCAGAGCGCGAGCTGCGCGTCGAAGATCGGAGAGGCGGACCAGCCGACGCGGGTCATGGTGTTGCGGAGGGTCTGCCGCGCGACGGCGATGGTGGGGGTGTTGATGAGACGCATGGGGGTTCTCCCGGGATGCGAAAGAAATGGCTTGACAGGAGCCAGAGCTGACGACCCATCGGATCGATGTGAGATCGACCATAGCGCGTATCGACCTAAGATTAGGTCGATACGTCAAAGTTCCCTCTCAAGGGGGACAGATGGCCCCATCGACTGGCGGCGCGGCACACTGGGCCCACATGATCTGAGAGGACTCCATGCCTGGTCGCCAGAACCCAACATTCCGTCAGCGCCGCCTCGGCGCCGAGCTGCGGAGGATGCGCGAGCAAGCCGGCCTCGGCGGCAACCAACTTGCCCACATGCTCGGAGTAAGCGCTCCCCAGGTCACGCAGATGGAGAACGGAAAGACCAGTGCCAGCGCTGACCGAATCCAGAGCATCGCCGAAGCCTGCAAGTGCGAGAACCTGCCACTCATCAAAGCCCTTTGCGGCCTCATCACTTCACGCAGAAAGTCCTGGTGGGATCAGTATCGCGATCACCTTCCTGACGCTCTGCTCAAAACCGCCGAACACGAAGACTTTGCTGCAGGCGTCATTCGGTCGTGGACGTCGGCCATCATCCCGGGCCCCTTGCAGACAGAGGACTACGCACGAGGAGTGTTCAGTCGGCGGATCCCCGCCCTCTCCGCTGATGAAATCAACCTGCGCACCGAGTTTCGCTTGGAGCGCAGGAGGAAAATTCTTCAACACCCGAGAAAGACCCATGAGGCCTATCTCCACGAGTCCAGCCTGGTCACACGCTTCGGGGGCACCGATGTGCTGCGGAAGCAGCTTCACTCCCTGATAGATGACTCCCTCAGAGAGGATGTGAGCATCCGCGTCGTTCCTTTCACCGCTCACACTTACCCAGGCCCGCTCGAGAACCTCGTCTACTCGTTCGGGGAGGTCCCCGAGCTTGACACGTTAGAGGTGGAGTTGTCGCGCGGCCCGATCTACCTCGATGACCCGACTGAGCTCGCGTCCTATCGCCAGGTCTTCGACCACATCGCGCAGGCCGCCCTCAGTGATGAGGACTCCCAGGAGCTAATCCGGCAGACGCTCAAGAACTTGAAAGGCTGAGATGTCTCAGAATCAATGGCAGAAGTCGTCCTTCAGTAGCTCCGGCGAGTTGTGCGTGGAAGTCCGTACAGCCAACGGGGCGGTCGAACTCCGTGAGTCCGACGAAGGCCACCTCATCCTCCGCACCACCCCCACCGCCTTCGCCGCCCTCCTCCAGGCCACCAAAGCCGGCGAATTCGACCACCAAGGCTGATAGTTCGCGCCCCCTACGCCCCCTCGCCCGCCCCGGGCGAGGGGGCGTCGCTCGTTCAGGTGACGGCACACCGAGGCCCCTCCCCCGGCTCCCTCCGAGCACATACAACTGACCTGCAGCTCGCCCGCATCGCGAAGGAATGACAGCCATGGCCCAGCTGGAGTCCGGCCTCTACACCATCCACAACGGCGACGCCAGGATCGGCCGAGCCCGTCACGAAGCCCTGGACCTTTCCCCCAAAGCCGTGTTCGCCCACACCGACGACCAGGATGCTGTCTGGGTCGTCGAGGCCTACCCCAACAATCACTACCGCCTCTACGCCAAGGGCGCCCCGACCGCCGTAGAAGACCTCAAGCCCGCCGGCCCGCTGGTCTCCCTCCTCCTCGACCAGGGCGACGCCCCGGAGTGGGAGCTGATCCCCGTCGACGGCGTCCCGGACACCTACCGGATCAAGTCCCCCCAGGGCTCCTCGTGGACCGTCCTCGAACCCGGCCGGCAGAGCAGGATCGAGGTCATCCCCGTCCTCGAAGGCTCCACCGCCTTCACCTTCGCCCGCATCGGCCGCTGACCCCGGCCTCCGCCCCCTCCCTCTCCCCGGGCAGGGTCCGTCACGTCGCCCCCGGCCGGCTGCGCGCCCGGGTGAGCCATCGGTACGCGAGATGGACCGCGAGGCCCAGCAGGACCATGACCACCGACGCGACCAGCGCGACCACGTCGAGCGCGTTGCGGACCAGTGAGTCCCAGAAGCCGATGCTCGAAGCGAGGGCGACGGTGTCGGTGTGCCGGGGGTCGTACACCACCGTCACGGTGTCACGGGCCTTGACGGTGCCGGTGACGTAGGCGAGTCGGGTCTCGACGGACGCCCCCTCGGACGTCGTGAACCGCACCCGGCACTCGGAGTTGCCCGCCGGGTTGTCCTGCGGCCCGCTCACCTCCACGCACTCGGTGACGACCGCCGGGACGTGAACGCCGCGACTGCGCAGGGCCGACGTCACCCCCATGTCGTGCGGTATCAGATAGACCAGGCTGAGGACGAACAGCAGGACCCCCAGGCCGATCATCGCGAGCGAACCGTTCCGTACGGTCCGGCCGTGGTCCGGCGCGTTCTCCATCGATCCCCCAGGTGTCAGCCCAGCTGCCCACGTGCGCTCACGCCAGCCGCACCCGCCGACACCGGCGGTGCCCCGCAGACACGAGTCTGAAGACAGGCCCTACGCCCGGACTCGGCGGCGCACCAGCTCCTTGATCTCCTCCGGGAACGCCTCCACCGCCAACAGGCTTGGCAGCAGCTCCGGTTCGGTCGTCACCGCGCGGAACGACCGGGCCACCGTGACGTCGTGGTCCGGGCGGTGCACCACCTCCACCGCGTCCCCGGCGCGCAGCTCGCCCGGTGCGACCACCCGCAGGTAGGCGCCCGGCAGGGCCGCCTCGGTGAAGCGCCGGATCCAGCCCTCCCTCGCCAGCCAGCCCTGGAAGGTGCCGCAGGGGATGCGCGCGCAGGACACCTCCAGGACGACGTCCGGGCCGATCCGCCAGCGCTCCCCGATCAGCGCGCCGTTCACGTCCAGGCCGGTGGTGGTCAGGTTCTCGCCGAAGGAGCCGTCGGCCAGTTCCCGGCGCAGCTCCGCCTGCCAGCCGTCCAGGTCCTCCCGGGCGTAGGCGTAGACCGCCTGGTCGTCGCCGCCGTGGTGCTTCAGGTCGTACACCCGGTCCCCGGCCAGGGCGACCGCGCCCGTCCCCCGGGGGCCCGGCGCGGCCACCGCGACCGGGCCGTCCACCGGGCGCTTGTCGATGCCGGTGAGCCCGAGGTCCTTCTTCCACGGGTTCGGCCGGGGCCTGCCGACGTTGACGGAGAGCAGTCGCGCCTGTGCGTCCATGCGTCGACCGTACGCCGAACGGGCGCACCTGTACGGCCATCGGGGATCTCTCCGCCCCGGCCCCCGCCCGGTCCGACGGCCGCGGCGGTGTGTCGAGTGGCGGACCACCGTGCGCGAGGAGATGGTGACCGGCAGAGACCCCTCACCAGAAAGGGCGAGCATGCCCGAGGTCACCACCCCGTACGCGACCGGCACCCCGTGCTGGGTCGATCTGATGGCCAAGGACCAGCAGGCCGCACTGGACTTCTACCGCGACCTCCTCGGCTGGCAGGGCCAGGTCGGCGCCAAGGAGTTCGGCGGCTACGCCGTCTGCGAGCTCAACGGAAAGGCCGTGGCCGGCATCGGCTCGACGGCGGCCCCCGAAGGGATGCCGGAGCCGCCGACCGTCTGGACCGGTTACCTGGCCTCCACCGACGCCCAGGCCACCCAGGACGCGATCGTCGCCGCCGGCGGCACCCTGCTCGTCCCGGTCGTGGACGTCGGTTCCCTGGGCCGGATGCTGATCGCCGCCGACCCGCAGGGCGCGGTGTTCGGCGTCTGGCAGCCGGGCGACTTCTTCGGCGTCCAGGTTGTCAACGAGGCCGGCGCGCTGACCTGGAACGAGCTCCACACCAGTGACATCCCGGCCGCCACCGCCTTCTACGGCGAGGCCTTCGGCATCGAGATCGAGCCGATGGACGGCGCGGACTCGTACTGGGAGCTGCGGGTCGGCGGCCGCGCGGTGGGCGGCGCCACCCTGCTCGCCAACGACCCGCCCGGCACCCCGGCGCACTGGCTGAGCTACTTCTCGGTCGACGACGTCGACTCCACCGTGGATGCCCTGGTCAGGGCGGGGGGCACCATCCTCGCCCCGCCCTTCGACATGGTGGCCGGCCGGATGACCGTGGTCGCCGACCCGCAGGGCGCCCCCTTCGCCATGATCAAGCCCCAGCCGATGTAGGCCGGCTTCCTCCGCCCGCCCGGATTCCCGCCGGGTGGGCGGGGCCGTTTTCCGCCCCCGACCGCCGCGACCGACACCCCCGCCGCAGCCGTCAGCCGTCCAGCTCCGCGAGGAAGTCCAGCGACGCCGCCCAGGCCCGCTCGGCCGCCTCCTCGTCGTAGTCCGGCAGCTCCGGGTCGGTGAACAGGTGCCCGGCGCCCCGGTAGCGGTGCACCTCCACCTCGGCCCCGGCCCGCCGCATCCGCAGGTACCAGGCGTTCAGCCAGTCCTCCGGCTCGAACGGGTCCGGCTCCGCGATGTGCAGCTGCACCGGGATCTCGGTGGCCGCGTCCTCCCGCAGGTCCGAGGTGCCGTGCAGGAGCAGCAGCCCGCGGGCCTTCTCGTCGGCCAGTGCGAGGTTCTGCGCCACCGCGCCGCCGAGCGAGAAGCCGGCGTACACCAGCCCGCCCTCGGACACCGGCGCGGCCGCGGTCACCGCCCGCCGCAGCAGCTCGTCACGGCCGCCGAGCTCCTCCTGGAACTCCTGCGCCTCCTCGACGGACTCGAAGGTCCGCCCGTCGAACAGGTCCGGCGTGTGCACGGTGTGCCCGGCGGCGCGCAGCCGCTCGGCGGCGGCGCGCACGGCGGGGCGCAGCCCGTAGGCGGAGTGGAAGAGGACGATCTGGGCCACGGTTCGGGTCCTTCACCAGCGGGGTCAGCTACCCACCCATGATCCCGCATGCCCCGCCGGTGCCCCACCGCACGCCTACGACACCACGTCCTTGCGCGCGAACCCCCGGAACGCCAGCGCCAGCAGCACCGCCGCGTACGAGAGCGACAGCGAGACGCCCTGCACCATGCCGCCCCATTCCAGCTGCGGTTGCAGGGCGTCCGCCCAGGAGTACTGCCAGTGCGCCGGCAGCCACTCCCGCAGGTCGCCCAGCGCGGTGACGGCGTCCAGCACCCCGGTGATGATCGAGGCGAACACCGCGCCGCCGACGGCGCCCAGGGGCGCGTCCGTCGCGGTGGAGAGCCAGAAGGCGAGCGCCGCGATCACGGTCTCGCTCAGGAGGACGAAGGCCACCGCGATGGCGATCCGGGGCAGCGCCTGCCCGGCCGGCAGGCTGACCCCGGCGGGCAGTTCGAGGTCCCCCCAGCCGTACGCGGCCGTGCCGACGACCAGCCCGATCGCGGGCAGCATCACCACCGCCACCGCCGAGAACGCCAGGCCGACGGCGAACTTGCGGGCCAGCAGCCGGGCCCGGGGCACCGGCGCGGCCAGCAGGTAGCGCAGCGAGGACCAGCTGGCCTCGGAGGCGACGGTGTCCCCGCAGAACAGCGCGACGGGGATGACCAGCATGAAGCCGGTGCCGACGAACAGCATGGTGACCGCGAAGTTGGCCCCCGAGGCGGTGGCCAGCTCGATGAAACTGGTCCGGCCCGGACGGCCCGGGGTGCCGCCGATCTGGAATGCGGCCAGGAGGACGAACGGCATGGCGGCCAGTACCCCGCCGATCACCATCGTGCGGCGCCGGCGCAGCTGCCGCATCGCCTCCACCCGCAGCGGCAGCGTCCGGCTCGCCCGGTACCCCTCGGCGTGGTCCATCGACCCGACGTGGCCCTCCGGCTCCGTGTGGTCCTTCGTCACGGCACTCACGCTCCACCTCCGATCAACGACAGGAACGCGTCCTCCAGGCGGCGCTGCGGCCCGGCGCTCTCCACCGGTACCTCCAGCCGCACCAGTTCGGCCAGCAGAGCGCTGGCCGCCAGTCCGTCCAGGCGCACCAGCAGGCCGCCGTCGACGGCCTCCACCGAGCCGACCCCGGCGAGCGCGGCGACCTTCTCGACCACCGGCACCGGGTCGTACGGGCCGGCGATGCCGATCATCAGCAGCTCGCCGGCGCCCACGATGTCCCCGACCGGGCCGGCCGTGACCAGCTGCCCGCGGTCCATCACCACCAGGTCCGTACAGCTCTGCTCGACCTCGGACAGCAGGTGGCTCGACACGATCACGGTCCGCCCGCCGGCCGCGTACCGGATCATCACCTCGCGCATCTCACGGATCTGCGGCGGGTCCAGCCCGTTGGTCGGCTCGTCCAGGATCAGCAGGTCCGGCATGCCGAGCATCGCCTGCGCGATCGCCAGCCGCTGCCGCATGCCCTGCGAGTACGTCCGCACCGCGCGGTCCAGCGCCTCGCCGAGCCCGGCGATGGCCAGCGCCTCGTCGAAGCGGGCGTCGGCCTCCGGCCGTCCGGTCGCCTGCCAGTACAGCCGCAGGTTGGCCCGCCCGGTGAGGTGCGGCAGGAAGCCCGCGCCCTCCACGAACGCCCCGACCCGCGAGAGCACGGGCGCGCCGGGCCGCACCAGGTGACCGAAGATCCGGATCTCCCCGGCGTCCGGCCGGATGAGTCCCATCAGCATCCGCAGTGTGGTGGTCTTGCCGGCGCCGTTCGGCCCGAGCAGGCCGAGCACCTGTCCCTGCTCCACCCGGAAGCCCAGCTCCCGTACGGCGTAGCGGTCCTGGGCGCCCTTGTAGCGCTTGCTCAGCCCGCTGATCCGCAGCGGCACCGCGGCCAGCTCCGGGTCGAAGGCGGGCCCGGCGGCCCGGCGGCGGCGCAGCCGCGGCGCCAGCACCAGGGCCGCGGCCACCAGGGCGGCGATCACCGGCAGCAGCCAGGTGCGCGAGGGCAGCGGAGCCGCCTCGGTGACCAGCTCGGCGACGGTCGGCGCGGTGAGCGCCCCGGCCGGTGCCACCCGGTAGGTGGCCGGCTCGACCGGCGAGGCGTAGGCGAGGTCGGTGGCGGCCAGCACCAGTCGCACCCGGTGCCCGGCGGGGAAGGTGTGGTCCACGGTCGGCAGCGCGACCGTGACGGTCTGCCCGGCGTCCGCGCCGGTGACCCGCAGCGGGGCGGCGAGCTGCTGCGGCAGCACCGCCTTGCCGTCCGGCCCGACGTCGTACAGCTTCGCGAACAGGACCGCGTCCGGCCGGTCCGCCGTCACCCGCACCGGCACGGTGGGCTGCCCGGTCAGGTGCAGCGGCGAGTCCAGCGGCGCCGAGTCGAAGGCGGCGTTCTGCCCGGGGAAGTCCAGTGAGAGCCCGGCGCCCAGCGAGGCCGCCTGGCTGAGCGCGCCGACGCCCGGCAGGGTCGAGATCCCGGGCGGCGCGCCGCCGGGAGGGTTGGCGAGGGTCTGCTCGCCGCCCGTCAGCTCGACGGTGCGCGAGCCGGTTCCGCCCAGCCCCGGGTACCGGTCGGCGGTGGCTCCGCGCAGCACGGCCTGGAAGCCGGTCGAGTCGACCCCGCCGGTGCGGGTCACCCGGAAGGCGGCGCCGGTGTCGTTGCCGTCCCCCTTCAGGTAGTGGTCGAACCAGGCCGTCACCCGGTCGTCGACCCGCGCGCTGGTGTCCGTCCCGCCGTCGTGGCCGCCGGCGAACCAGTCCACCGCGACCGGCGCGCCGTTGGCGGCCACCGCCTTGGCGATGCGGTCGCCCTGGTCCAGCGGGAACAGCGAGTCCTGCTGCCCCTGCACCACCAGCGTGGGCGCCTTGAGCTGCGCCGCCACCGAGGACGGGCTGGAGCGCTCCAGCAGCGCGACGGCCTCCGGATCGGCGTGCCCGGCGGTGGCGACCCGGTCGTACATCTGGCAGAGCGAGTCCAGGAACCGCCCGCAGCCGACCGGCCCGTCCGCCGTCGGCTTCGGCCCGCCGCCCTCCCGCGGCGCCCCGCCGGAGGGCCCGAGGTCCCCGGCCGAGCCGGTGGTGAAGAAGATCCCGGCCCACAGCTTCTTGAACACGCCGTCCGCCGCGCCCGAGCCCTGGACGCCCTGGGGGAACAGCGCGTCGGCCAGGTTCCACCAGGTGATCCGGGTGGCGACGGCGTCGATCCGGGGGTCGTAGGCGGAGGCCAGCAGCGAGACCGCGCCGCCGTACGAGGCGCCGGTGATGCCGACCTTCGGGTCGCCGGCGGCGTCCAGTTGCACCTCGGGCCGCTGGGCCAGCCAGTCCACCAGGTGCTTGACGTCCTCGACCTCGCGGTCCGGTGCGTTCAGCCCGATCCTGCCGCCCGAGTGGCCGAAGCCGCGCGCCGACCAGGTCAGTACCGCGTACCCCTGCCGGGCCAGCTGCTCGGCGCGCTCGCGCTCGCCCTCCTTGGAACCGCCGAAGCCGTGCGCCAGGAGCACCGCCGGGCGCGGACCGCCGCCGGTGGTGAAGAAGGAGGTGTCCAGCTGGACCTGCTGGGTGCTGCCGGGCGTCTCCGGCATGCTGAGGAAACGGTCCTCCTGGTGGACCGCCCGCTCACCGCCGGACGCCACCGTCGCGGTGCCGGCCGCGGCCACCGCCACCAGGGCCACCGCCCCGGCCAGCAGCCTGCGTCCAACCGTTGTTCCCCGGGCGCGCCAGCGACGCCATGCCCCACCGAACTCCATGGGCGCTGATCGTATCCGCCGTCCGGGTAGGTGTCCGATAAAGCCGCCACACCCTTTCGCCCGGTTCGCCCCACCGTGCCCGAGTATCGTACGGCGCATGCCCTGGCCGCTGATCTCGCTGCTCGCCACCGTCGCCGCCACCCTGGCGATCGGCTGGATCGTCGACCAGGCCCTCCAGCGGATCGCCGCCCGCAACCCCTCGGCACCGGTCTGGCCGCTGCTGCGCCGCTGCCGGATCCCGCTCCAGCTCTCCGTCGTGTCGGCCCTGCTGCTCGCGGCCAGACCGCTCCAGCGGATCTTCCACCTGAAGGGCGACGCCGGCGCCCAGCACCTGCTCCTGCTGTTCCTGCTCGCCTCGCTGGGCTGGCTCACCGTCCGCGTGGTGGCCGCCCTCCTGGAGGCGCTGCTCAGCCGCTACGAGACCCGCGTCGACGACCCGGCCCGGGTCCAGCGGGTGCGCACCCAGATCGGCATGCTCCGCCGGGTGGCCGGCGCGCTGATCGTCGTGGTCACGGTGGCCGTGATACTGCTGACCTTCTCCGCCATGCGCACCGTCGGCGCCAGCCTGCTCGCCTCGGCGGGCGTCATCGGCATCGTGGCAGGCATCGCCGCCCAGAGCACCCTGGGCAACTTCTTCGCCGGCCTCCAGATCGCCTTCAGCGACACCGTCCGGATCGGCGACACCGTGGTGGTGGACGGCCAGCAGGGCACCGTCGAGGAAATCACCCTCACCTACCTGGTGGTCCGGCTCTGGGACTACCGCCGGCTGGTCGTCCCGGTCTCGTACTTCGTCAACAAGCCCTTCGAGAACTGGACCCGCCGCGACCCCGGCCTGCTCGCCGCCGTGCTGCTCCACCTCGACCACACCACCCCGATGGAAGAGCTGCGCGCCGTCCTGCGCGCCCGCCTGGACCGGCACCCGCTGTGGGACGGCGACGAGTGGGCCCTGCACGTCACCGACACCACGCCCAGCACCATCGTCGTCCGCGCCACCATGACGGCCCGCACCCCGGACGACGCCGCCCGGCTCCGCTTCGACATCCGCGAACAGCTCATCGCCCACCTGCGCGACGAGCACCCCCACGCCCTCCCCCGCCTGCGCACCACCGAAGGCTGAGCCGCGCCCGCGACCGCGCCGGAAGCAGCCACCCCCGCCCCGCCCCGAAAGCAAGAGTTCCCCGCACCCCGGCCGGGGCACGGGGAACCGCGCGAAGCGAAGGGCGACCAGCGGGAACCCGCCCCCGGAGGTGCGGCGGCGTCCGCCCGGAACGCCTACAGCTACAGCATCCGCGTCATCGTCCGGTGCGGAATGCCCGCGGAGTCGTACACGGGCCCCTCGGCCACGTACCCCAGCCGCTCGTAGAACCCGAGCGCCCGCACCTGCGCGTGCAGCTCGACCTCCACGGCGCCGCGCTCGGCCCCCGCGGCCTCGACCGCCCGTACGAGCACCGCCCCGAGGCCCGTCCCCCGGGCCGCCGCGACGACCGCGAGCCGCCCGAGCAGCACGCGCCCCTCGACACCGCCGGTGAGCTCGCGCGCCTGCTCCCCGAAGATCAGCCGCGCCGTCCCCAGCGCGGCCCCGTCGACCCCGAGGGCCAGCAGGTGCACCGAGGTCGCGTCGTACTCGTCGTACTCCAGCTCCTCCGGCACGTTCTGCTCGACGACGAAGACCTCGCGCCGGACGGCCCGCACGAGCTCCAGGTCCGCCTCCCCCTCGGCGATCCGGACGGTGGCAGCTGCCACCTCAGCTCTCCGCCGCGATGATGTCCAGCGACTTCCTGAGGTCCTCCGGGTACTCGCTGGAGAACTCGACCCACTGCCCGTCCGCCGGGTGCTCGAAGCCGAGCGACACCGCGTGCAGCCACTGCCGGGTCAGGCCCAGCCGCTTGGCCAGCGTCGGGTCGGCGCCGTACGTCAGGTCGCCCACGCAGGGGTGCCGCAGCGCGGACATGTGGACGCGGATCTGGTGGGTGCGCCCGGTCTCCAGCTTGATCGCCAGCAGCGACGCGGCCCGGTACGCCTCGATCAGGTCGTAGTGGGTGACGGACGGCTTGCCGTCCCGGGTGACGGCCCACTTCCAGTCCGAGCTGGGGTGCCGGCCGATCGGCGCGTCCACCGTCCCGCTCATCGGGTCCGGGTGGCCCTGCACCAGGGTGTGGTAGCGCTTCTCGGTGATCCGGTCGTGGAACTGCCGCTTGAGGTCGGTGTAGGCGCGCTCGGACTTGGCGACCACCATCAGCCCGGAGGTGCCGACGTCCAGCCGGTGCACGATGCCCTGGCGCTCGGCGGCGCCCGAGGTGGAGATCCGGTACCCGGCCGCGGCCAGCCCGCCGATCACGGTGGGGCCGGTCCAGCCCGGGCTGGGGTGCGCGGCGACGCCGACCGGCTTGTCGACCAGCACGATGTCCTCGTCGTCGTGGACGATGCGCATGCCCTCGACCGCCTCGGCGACGATCCGCACGGGCGCGGCCGGGGCCGGGATCTCGACCTCCAGCCAGGAGCCGGCGGTCACCCGGTCCGACTTGCCGGCCGCGGTGCCGTCGAGCGTCACCTTGCCGTCGGCGGCCAGCTCGGCGGCCTTGGTCCGGGAGAAGCCGAACATCCGGGCCAGGGCGGCGTCGAGGCGCTCGCCCTCCAGGCCGTCGGGAACGGGGAGGCTGCGGATCTGCGCTGCGGTACTCACCCGTACGAGTATGCCGGAAACGCGGCCCTCCCCCGCCCGCCGGTGGCCGGGGCTACTTCTCGGCCTGCTCCGTCTTCTCCGCCTTGTCGGCCTGCTGGTGGAGCGTCCCGTCCGGGTTGCTGCCCCGGAAGGAGAGCAGCACCACCAGGATTCCGCCGCAGACGATCGCCGAGTCCGCGAGGTTGAAGACCGCGAAGTGCTGGACGGAGATGAAGTCCACCACATGCCCGCGGAAGACGCCGGGCGCGCGGAACAGCCGGTCGGTGAGGTTGCCGAGCGCCCCGCCGAGCAGCAGCCCGAGCGCGATCGCCCAGGGCAGGCTGTACAGGCGGCGCGCGATCCGCCAGATCACCACGATGACGGCGGAGGCGATCATCGTGAAGACGACGGTCAGCGCCTGCCCCATCCCGAAGGCCGCGCCCGAGTTACGGATCACCTGGAAGGTGACCACGTCCCCGATCACCTTGATCGCCGCGTGGTTCTCCAGCCGGGCGACCACCAGCAGCTTGCTGCCCAGGTCGATCAGGAAGGCGAGCACCGCCACGACCAGCAGCACCCCGACCCGGCGCCGGCCCTTGGGGTTCTCGGTCCCCGCGTCGTCCACGGACGCCCCGGTCGGCTCCGCCACGGGCACCTCCACGGCATCGGCGGGGGACGGGACGGCGTCGTCCCGGGTCTGGGGGGAACCTTGCGTGCTGATGATCCGCTCCGCTGCCGATGGAGCTCCCCCGGTCCGCAGGAGGGGGAGGGTGGTGGGCCGGTGACAGCCTGCCCGCGTTCACGAACGCGTCAGGCGACGTTACTCGGGCGACGTTACGGGGTCGAGCGTACGGCAAGCCCGACCCCGCGCGTCGCTCCGGTCGCCCGGTTCAGCGGCGTTCCTGCTTGGCCTTGCACTGCACGCAGAGCGTCGCCCTGGGGAAGGCCTGCATCCGGGCCTTGCCGATGGCCTGCCCGCAGGACTCGCAGGTGCCGAAGCCGACGCCCTCCAGCCGATCCAGCGCGCGCTCGGTCTGGGCCAGGCTGTCCCGCGCGTTGTTGGCCAGCGCCAGCTCGCTCTCCCGCGAGATGTTCTTCGTACCGGCGTCCACCTGGTCGTCGCCGGCTCCGTCGTTGGAGTCGCGCATCAGGCCGGAGATGGCCGCCTCGGCGGCGCCGATCTCGGTCCGGAGCCGGTCCAGGTCGCTGATCAGCTCGTCGTGCAGCTCGTGGACCTCCTCGGCGGTCCACGGGTCCTCGCCGGGCCGGACCGGCAGCGTGGCCGGGTCCACCGACTCGGCGCCGCGCGGCGCGGTGACGGTGTCGGTGCTGCTCTTCGGTGCGGTAGTGGTCACGGGCCCCTCCCCTGGGTCGACCGCCACGGCCTTGCGTGCCCGCTTGGTGGCGGTGCCCGCGCCGGTTCCCTTCTCAGCCATGGCTTTCGACCCCATCTACGAACGAATCGAGCCGCCGGTTCCCGGCGGCTTCCAGTGCCGGAACGATAATCCCGATCAAAACCGGTCACAACATGACATACCGACGCCTCACAACGTTCCCACCCAGGCAGCCGTCCCAACCGTCACGCCCCGTGCGCTCAGAGATTTGTGCCCAGATCGACTCCGGCTAACCTCCCTCGGCGAACGCCCCCGGAACGCTCCCGGAGCGCCCCCGGAGTGCTCCGGACCGCCCACCGGGAAACGGTTTGGACAAACCGCCGCGCCCGGCCGATACACTGGCGGGGCAAGGCGCAGATGGGACGAGTACCGACGTACGCAGCCACCAGCGACCCGGGGACGGTGCGAGCCCGGGGGTGTGCACGACGGGAAGATCACCCCGGAGCCGCCGGAAGAACGGCCGCCGCGATGCCGCGGTGGCCCACTAGACCCGGCAGCAAGCCCAAACAAGAGGGCCGCGAACGCAGCACCGCGGCCAAGGAGGGTGGTACCGCGGGACGGCCGGGCCGTCTCGTCCCTCCGGAGGATCCAGTCCCGCATCCACCGGAGGTAGACGCCGCGATGGCCAGCTCCTACAACCCCGTCCCCGCGCAGGTGGATCTGCCTGCCCTGGAGCACCAGATCCTGTCCTTCTGGCAGGACAACAAGATCTTCCAGCGCAGCCTGGAGCAGTCCGAGGGCCGCCCCGAGTGGGTGTTCTACGAGGGCCCGCCCACCGCCAACGGCATGCCCGGCGCCCACCACATCGAGGCCCGCGTCTTCAAGGACGTCTTCCCGCGCTTCCGGACCATGAAGGGCTACCACGTCGCCCGCAAGGCCGGCTGGGACTGCCACGGCCTGCCGGTCGAGCTCGCCGTCGAGAAGGAGCTGGGCTTCTCCGGCAAGCAGGACATCGAGGCGTACGGCATCGCCGAGTTCAACGCCAAGTGCCGCGACTCGGTGACCCGCCACACCGACGCCTTCGCCGAGCTGACCACCCGCATGGGCTACTGGGTCGACCTCGACGAGGCCTACCGGACGATGGACCCGTCGTACGTCCAGTCCGTCTGGTGGTCGCTCCAGCAGATCTTCGACAAGGGCCTGCTGGTCCAGGACCACCGGGTCGCCCCCTGGTGCCCGCGCTGCGGCACCGGCCTGTCGGACCACGAGCTGGCCCAGGGCTACGAGACCGTGGTCGACCCCTCGGTCTTCGTCCGCTTCCCGCTCACCAGCGGCCCGCTGGCCGGTCGGGCCGCCCTGCTGGTGTGGACCACCACCCCGTGGACCCTGGTCTCCAACACCGCCGCCGCCGTCCACCCGGAGGTCACCTACGTGGTGGCCACCGACGGCGAGGAGCAGCTGGTCGTCGCCGAGCCGCTGGTCGCCAAGGCGCTCGGCGAGGGCTGGGAGACCACCGGCGAGTCCTTCACCGGCGCCGAGATGGAGCGCTGGGCCTACCGCCGCCCCTTCGACCTGGTCGAGATCGAGAACGCCCACTACGTCCTCAACGCCGACTACGTCACCACCGAGGACGGCACCGGCATCGTCCACCAGTCCCCCGCCTTCGGCGCGGACGACCTCGCGACCTGCCGCAAGTACGGCCTGCCGGTGGTCAACCCGGTGCTCGGCGACGGCACCTTCGCCCCCGAGGTCCCGCTGGTCGGCGGCCAGTTCTTCAAGAAGGCCGACGAGGCCCTGGTCGCGGACCTCAAGGAGCGCGGCCTGCTCTTCCGTCACCTGCCGTACGAGCACAGCTACCCGCACTGCTGGCGCTGCCACACCGCGCTGCTCTACTACGCGCAGCCGTCCTGGTACATCCGGACCACCGCCGTCAAGGACGCGATGATCCGCGAGAACGAGGCCACCAACTGGTTCCCGGACACGGTCAAGCACGGCCGTTTCGGCGACTGGCTGAACAACAACATCGACTGGGCACTCAGCCGCAACCGCTACTGGGGCACCCCGCTGCCGATCTGGCGCTGCGAGGAGGGCCACCTCACCTGCGTCGGCTCGCTGGCCGAGCTGTCCGAGCTCACCGGCACCGACCAGAGCGGCCTCGACCCGCACCGCCCGTACATCGACGCGGTGACCTTCGCCTGCCGCGACTGCGGCGGCACCGCCACCCGCGTGCCCGAGGTCATCGACGCCTGGTACGACTCGGGCTCGATGCCCTTCGCCCAGTACGGCTACCCGTACCAGAACAAGGAGCTGTTCGAGAAGCGCTACCCGGCGCAGTTCATCTCCGAGGCGATCGACCAGACCCGCGGCTGGTTCTACACGCTGATGGCGGTCGGCACCCTGGTGTTCGACAGGAACAGCTACGAGAACGTCGTCTGCCTGGGCCACATCCTGGCCGAGGACGGCCGCAAGATGTCCAAGCACCTGGGCAACATCCTCCAGCCGATCCCGCTGATGGACCAGCACGGCGCCGACGCCGTCCGCTGGTTCATGGCGGCCGGCGGCTCGCCCTGGTCGGCCCGCCGGGTCGGCCACGGCACCATCCAGGAGGTGGTCCGCAAGACCCTCCTCACCTACTGGAACACCGTCGCCTTCCAGGCCCTGTACGCCCGCACCTCGAACTGGGCGCCCTCGGCGAGCGACCCGGCCCCGGCCGACCGCCCGCAGCTGGACCGCTGGGTGCTCTCCGAGCTGAACACCCTGGTCCGCGAGGTCGACGCGGCCTACGAGGCGTACGACACCCAGCGCGCCGGCAAGCTGCTGTCGGGCTTCGTCGACGACCTGTCCAACTGGTACGTCCGCCGCGGCCGCCGCCGCTTCTGGCAGGGCGACGCCGCCGCGCTCGCCACGCTGCACGAGGCGCTGGAGACGGTCACCCGCCTGATGGCCCCGCTCACCCCGTTCATCACCGAGCGGGTCTGGCAGGACCTGGTCGTCCCGGTCGCCCCGGAGGCCCCGGCCTCGGTGCACCTGGCCACCTGGCCGGAGGCCGACGAGTCGCTGATCGACACCGAGCTCTCCCGGCACATGGCGCTGGTCCGCCGCCTGGTCGAGCTGGGCCGGGCCACCCGCGCCGAGTCCGGCGTGAAGACCCGTCAGCCGCTCTCGCGCGCGCTGGTCGCCGCCCAGGGCTGGGAGGAGCTGCCGGCCGACCTGCGCGCGCAGATCGCCGAGGAGCTCAACGTCTCCACCCTGGAGTCGCTGGCGGAGGTCGGCGGTTCGCTGGTCGACACCAGCGCCAAGGCCAACTTCCGCGCGCTGGGCAAGCGTTTCGGCAAGGGCGTCCAGGACGTCGCCAAGGCGGTCGCCGCCACCGACGCCGCCCGCCTGGCCGCCGAACTGCGCGCCTCGGGCACCACCTCCGTCGAACTGAACGGTGAACCGATCACCCTCTCCCCCGACGAGGTGATCATCACCGAGACCCCGCGCGAGGGCTGGGCCGTCGCCAACGAGTCCGGCGCCACCGTCGCCCTCGACCTGGCCATCACCCCGGAGCTCAAGCGGCTCGGCATCGCCCGCGACGCCATCCGCCAGATCCAGGAGGCCCGCAAGAACTCCGGCCTGGACGTCGCCGACCGCATCGTCCTGCGCTGGCGCGCCACCTCGGAGGAGACCGCCGAAGCCATCGCCGAACACGGCCCCCTCGTCGCCGAGGAGGTCCTCGCCACCGACTTCGCCGCCGGTGCCGCCGACTGGGACTCCGAGACCTTCGCGGACGACTCCCTCGGCCTCGCCTTCCAACTCCGCAAGGCCTGACCCGCACCACCCCCGAACCGCCGCCCCCCCCCCCCCCCGGCCGGGGGGACCCCGTAGCCCCCCCCCCCCCCCGCCCCCCCCGCCCCGCGCGCCCCCCCCCCCGCCGGCCCCCCGCCGGCGC
>NZ_JBSHBN010000122.1:0-28178 GCF_053612025.1 Kitasatospora sp. NPDC054768 | reverse complement strand
CGCCACACGCACCGCATCCATCACGCCCAGGTCATGCCCACCACCCGAGCACGGTCGGCACGCACCCCTCAATCAGCGACAGAGCCCAGAAGTTGAGCCAGAACCGGAGGTCGTGAACAAAGCCAAAATGGGCGTCGGGGCGCGGTAGTCGAGCTCATTGACGCGTGTGCGCGGCTTCGTGGTGCACTGCGTCTGAGGTGCTGGCCGGGACCGTAGCGATCCTGCTTGGCCGGTCAAGTGGTCAGCGGTGCGGGCGGCCGCCCCGCTGGTTGGTGAGCGGGGCGGCCGGAAGCGGGTCAGGCGGTGGTCGGGGGTGTGAGGTGGTTGAGGGTGGTCAGGTAGGTGCCGGGGGTGGCCAGGTCGGAGGCGGTCGGCCAGGGAATGGGGGTGGTGAGCGGGAGGACGGCGGTGGTCTGGGGCAGTCGACTGGTGTAGACGCTTCCGTGTTCGCTGGTGAGCGTGGAGGGCGGGACGATGAGGACGCCGTTCAGGGTGTCGCCCGGTATGTCGGGGTCCGGGATGCGGTCCCTGAGCAGCCACAGGGCGCCGGCGACAGGCGACTGGTCGGGGCTGACGAGGGTCGTGACCAGCGCCATCGTGCAAGGCGCCTCGAAGGTGGCGTTTGAGGCGGTGGGCAGCGCGGTGAAGCTGTCAGGGGTGAGGTCGGTCGCCCGGGCGAAGAGGGCGGTGACGGCTTCGATCCGCTTCCGGGCCTCGTCCAGGGCTTTGGGTCCGAACCCGGGGACGATGTCGAGCACGTCTCCGAGTCGGGCGAGGTCGTAGCCGCGGGTGCGGGCGCCCTTGGGCTTGAGTGCGGTCAGGCCCGGCTGCTGGACGATCCGCCCCTGCCACGCGTGGATCTGCGGCGTCGAGAACACCGGCGCGAGGTTGCGGGTCACCACGGTGACGTACTGACCGTCGGTGAGGTCCAGCAGGTCTGCGCGCGTCGATCGCAAATCCAGGATGATGGAGGTGGCGTCCACGATGGCGATGAGACGCCCGCTGGGCTTCACCCTGGTGAAGGTGCTCAGCTGGTGGGGTTCGGACGGCTCGGTGCTGTGGATCAGGCTGTCCAGCAGAAGTGTGCTTGGGGCCATGGTGATACTCCGATCACGGTAGCGATGGGGTGAGGGAGGTTCCGCGGCGGCCCACGGTGGTGGAGCGTGGGGTGCGAAACGTCGCCGGGCGCACGTCGCTAGCGGGGAATGGTCCGTGGCGATCCCTCAACCCGGAAGGTAACTACGCGCTACAGCGGGTCAAGCTCGGCGAGGGGCCCTTCCGGTGTTGGTTGCACGTGGCGTGTCGGGGCAGCGACGTGCCGGGCGCTTCGGGTCTGGCCCGGGACGCCGGGCGGGCAGACCTTGATGCCGACGGCGGCGGGCCGCTGGGCAGCGCATCATCCGGTCGCCGGCTGCTTCGTCCTGACGACGGCGGGCCGCACAGCAGAGGGATGCTGTGCGGCCCGGTGGGCAAGGCGTGGGGCGATCATTGTCAGGACTGAGGTCAGACCGTTGCTTCGGCGGCCTCCGGTGCCGTGCCTCGCTCGCGGGCCGCGGCCACTCGAAGCGCGTGGCCGCGGTGCACCGTGATCGTGATCAGGTCCTCGCGCACCACGGTCCAGCCGGCCTCCGCGAACGCCACCTCGTGCGCGGCCGACAGCACGGTGGCCAGGTCCCGGCCGTGCCCTTCCGCGTAGGCGCTGTCCGGAGCGGTCACGCTCACCCGGTCGTGCAAGGCGGCAAGGACGGTGGGCGAGGTGTTGTCGACGTTGAAGACACCGTCTCGAAGGTGCGGAGGCAACTGCGGGTAGACCCGGTGCCCGATCGTGCCGCGCTCGCAGTTCTCACGGGAGAACCCGCGGACCCACAGCAGGTCTCGGGCGGCCCGGCACTCTGGGGTCTCCGGGCGCAGTCCGTCGCGCTCGCCGGTCGGCCGTTCGCCTCGGCGCACCAGGACGCCGTAGCCGACGCCGTACAGGCTCGGCGCGTCCTCGCCGGCATTCAGGCCCTGGGCGCGCAGTGTGGCAACGGCGTCCCGGACCCGCTCCACCTTCGTCGCGTGCGAGAACGTCAGGAGGAGCGCGCCGGAGGCCCTCATGACGCGGTACAGGTCCGGAGTCTCCCAATACGCCGGGAGGACGCCGGCCCGGGACAGGCCGCGCGAGGTGAGGGCCCGTGTCACGTTCCTCGCGGGTTCGTAGGGCGCGCCGGACACGAGCAGGCTCTGCAGCCGCCGTGTGCGGGTGAGCGAGGACTCGGAGGGCGTCACCGTGTAGCCGATGTCGCGCAGCAGGCCGGCACATTCGTCGAGGGCTCGGTTGCGCGCGCTTCGGACCGTCTGGATCCGGCGGGCCGGCAGAAGGGCCTCGTCGACGGCCCCGTCCTCGTACCACTCCACGATCAGGTCGGAGGCGCGTCCGTGGGGTGCGGCGACGGCGCCGACCGTGCAACGCAGGTTCCTGGCCTGGTGAGCTTCCTCGGAGGCGAGGTCGGCGCGGGTCACTTTGGCGTCGGCCAGCACGTCGAGTGCGATCCGAACCGCCGGAACGGCCGCATGTTCAGGGAGGCAGCCGCGGACCGGAAGCCGAGGGGATGCGGACATGATGCTCCTTGTCGCAGGGGGATGGCGCCGCGCCTGCTGGTAGGCGCGGCGCCGGCGGGAGTGAGCGCTTGATCTGGGCGGGCCGAGCTGAGTCGTCGCCCGCGGCCGAGCCGGCACGCGAACCTCTTCGGCCGTCGCTGATGCCCGGTGGAAGCAAGGGGGAAGGTAGCCGTCGTGTCGAGCCGTTCACCCCCCGGCCGGGACCGCCTTGACTCGGTCCGGCCTGCCGCGCGGGCCAGCAGCGGCCGTCGCCGCCAGGCCGGGCGCGTCGAAGCGCGCGGGCCTGGTCGGGGCGGGCTTTTGCGTCACCACCGGAGACCACCAGGCCGATCGGGCAGCCTCGGGCAGGTGTCGACTGCTGCTGGCCGCCGAGCGGGACCGCTCACCGGCCACCGCGATCTGGCTACCTCTGCAGTGGCTGAGCAGGACCTGGAACTGGGCCTGGGAACGCAGGCTGTGGGCTCTCGCATGGAGTTCGGTGACGCGCTCGACGCCTCGAATGCATGTGGCCGCCCCGCGGGAGGGGCGGCCACATGCGGTGGACGGGAGCTACATCTCCCCGTGGGTGAGAGCGGTGCTGCCGGCCAACGGAACGATGGTGGCCGGCGCATCCACCCGCTCATATCCATCGGAGGCCACCGCCAGGTGAACCTCGCGGCCGTCCGATCCGGTGATGTGCAGAACGTCTCCGACGGAGACCGCCCGCACGCCGCTTGGCCAGCTGCGGTTGAACGAGTCAGCGCCGGCGCTGTTGCCGATGAGGTACACACGGTCGGCTGCCGCCTCGACGGTGGACGCCTCGACGGTCAGGACCAGGGGGCCGTCGCCGAGGATCTCCGCCCGGGCGAGCGGCTGGCCGTGCTGGTAGCCGAAGAAGTTCAGGTACTGGCCACGCGGACCGGATGTGACGTTCAGGAGGACCGTTGCGGTGTAGCTCTGGGCCGAGGATGCGGCGTGACCGCGAGGCTGCGAGGCACTGCCGGAACGTCGGAAAACGCCGGCGAGAGGACGAGGAAATCGGGGCATGGGTCAGCTCCGGACGGGTGCAGAAGGCGGTCTGCGGCAGATCGCGCAGTCGGTTGACGAGGCGCGGGCCGGGACAACTGTCAGCCGTCCGGCCCGGCTGTGGGGCGTCAACGTAATCGCGGGCAGCGGCTGGTCAAGTGCCTCCACGGCCCCTTCGCCGATGCAGGCCGGGCGCGTGCTGCGGCCTCTGGCGCCACACGGACCTCGCCTGCGGTGGCACCGGTCGAACAGCCCGGAGCGTCCCGACGCAACCCGTGCAGAGAACTGCTTCGGCTCAGTCCTCTTGTCGCTGTGCCAGGTGGAGCTGCCGAGCGGCGGCCGCCCGCCAGCAGGTTCCATGCTGGCGTCTGCGGTTCGGTTCGACCCTTCCGCCGGCACACGGCTGCGCCGACCGAAGGCTCGGTCGGCGCAGCGGTGCGGCTACTTTCGGCGGCGGGCCCGGGTCCTCGCCTCCTCGATGGCGTCTTCGGGGGTCTTGCCCTCCTTGTGGGCGATCGCGGCGGCTACCTGCTGGATGGCGCTGTCGTCCGGCGTGGGGCGCCAGGACTCGAAGGCGTCGGCGAGCCAGATGCGGGCTGCGTGGGTGGTCTCGATGGTCTCGGTCCGCCCGCGTCCGGTAATGCGTAGAGGGGTTCCGTCGGGGTTGGCGATTGCGTTGGCGGCCTTGCTGGCGGCCCGGGCCACCTTCTCGAGTTCGCGGTCCTGCCGCTTCTTTCGGGCCGCGGCCTCTGCGCGGGAGGTCATGCGGCTGGGCCGGCGGTGGGCGTCGACCGGAGCGTCGGGGAAGCAGACGGTGCATGCGCGCTCCCCGGCGTCCCGGACGATCTGCTCGTCGGTCGCGCCGGAGTAGGCGGTCAGCCAGGCAAGCCGGGTGCGCTGCGGTCCGTTGTGGCAGGTCGAGCAGTGTTCGCTGCGGTGGGCGTGCCCGATCCCGCGGTCGGGTTGGGCGAGGAAGGTGCGGCTCCAACCGCCCCGCCGCTTCCACTCGGCCAGGTACGGCGCCTGCTCCTGAGCGATCCTTCGGAGTTCAGTGCTCGCTGCTGCGTGGGCGTCGAGGGCTGGGGGATCGCAGGGTCGGTCCGGTCGCTCCTGCGGGCGGCTTCGAGCGCCTGGGCGTCGGACATGAGCCATGGTCCGCGGTTCTTACTGCCGGTCCGGCGGTCTCCGACCGCTGCATGGAGCACCTCGACGGCGAGATCGAGGCGATAGCGCGCTTTCCGGTACCAGGAGTCGAGTGCGGCCAGAGCGACGTCGATCTCGACAGGGGTGGCCGCGGCGAGGGTGGTGCCGGCAGCCCGAACGCGGTTGGCGGGCCAGGCGACCGTGAGACCGGTAGGGCTGTCGTAGGCGCTGCCCTCGACGGGCTGCATGTCGACGGTGCACCGGCGGCCGCGATCGGTCACGGCGGTGAGGGTGCCTGGGTGGTCCAGGCCGTTCGGGGTGCTGACCAGCACGGCAATGCCGGGCCTGAGCAGGGTTGGGGTGTCGGCAACGACCATCTGTCCGTCTCTCCGGGGAGGGGCGGGCGCAGCCACCAGGGGGCTGCACCGGGTTGATGGCCGTGAAGGTAGGGGCGGCTCCGTGCCAATCAAGTGGGCTTTGCCACGGGCGGCTCGGGCGGCGGCAGGCGGTACTCGGGTTGTGATCTGCTGTGCCTGCAGGTGGCTCTGATGTGGTCAGCGGGCCGCCCAAACGGGGCAACCGAAGGCGTGGACGGTCAGGATGAGAACGTCCCCGCCGTCCGTCCGCACTCGGCTTCGAGTGGCCGCGCAGCAGGTGGGCGGCCTCCCGGGAAGTGGCAGGTCCAGCTCGGCGAGGCCGGGGTCCTGCTCGGTGGCCGGCTGCGGGCCGAGGGCTGCAGATGAGGGGTAGCTGTCGGCGGGGTGCCCTGGTCCTGGGGTGGAGGGCACGAGGGGGTTGGGCGCGGGACGGCGGCGGCGATGGCGGGACATGACGGCAACGATGCCCGGTGCGTTGGACGGAGGCGGGCATTCTGGAAGACCGACACGCAGTGGGGTGATGGGGTTGTCCTGCGTGGAGTGCCGCTCCAACCGTTTCGCGCGGGGCCCGGCCGCTGTCAGCTGGCCTGCGGCAGTGGCTCGTTCGCTGGGGCTCCGCCATGTCGCTCGTATTCTGCGCGGGCTGCCTCCAGGAGCTCGCGCCAGGACTTCACGGTGGGCCGGCGGCGCAACAAGGCACGCCGCTCGCGCTCGGTCATGCCGCCCCAGATGCCGAACTCTATTCGGAGGTCCAGGGCCTCCGCGAGGCACTCGGTCCGGACAGGACAGCTCGAACAGACGGCCTTGGCTCGGTTCTGCGTCGACGCGTCGACGAAGAGCTCGTCCGGGTCACTGTCGCGGCACGCTCCCTCGCTGGCCCAGTCGGATCCCACCATCGTCTTGCTGCTGCCCTCTCCCCCGTGCCAGCTACGTTCCACACTGTATGCGCTCTTCTATGTTCGGGCGTACGGGATTTCGTCGCGGCCGTGAGCAGTGAGGGTCGTGTCGTCGGTCTCGCGGGGGTGAGCGTGGGAGCAGCACTCTGGCGGGTGGTGGCGTAAGAGGCCGCCGGCTCCCCGTGCGGCGGCTGCGGCAGGGTCGGTGATGCCGTAGCGACGGTTTACCACGCTGAAGGCGGAGACCTGTGGGCTCGTGGTGGAAGGCCGCGGGGGGACGGGCAGGTCGAGGCCGTAGCGGCGCATGCAGTCGGCCGTGGCTGCGCGGCGGAGCCAGTCGAACGTCGCGGACTGCACCGGGGTCAGCATGTAGGCCTCGATGGGCAGGTGCAGGGACGCGGTCCCGTTGGCGATGATCGGAGTTGCCGCTGGTGGAGCCGGTGGCGAGTCCCCCGGGCTGCTGGCACAGCTGCTCAATGCCGCGAGAGTGAACAGCATGGCGAGCACAGAGCTGTGGCGGCCGGGCCGCTTGGTGGTGGGGTCACCTGCGTTGTCCGCTGTTTCGCACGCGAGTCGCTGACGGGCCGCCATGGTGGTCAACTCCTCCGGATGAGCGAAAGGGACGTGCTGGGGTCGGTCTTGAGGCTGCGGCAGCGCTGGTTGCAGGCTCGATTCGCCGCTTGCAGGGTGTGCCGTAGGACGAGCTGGGAACCCGATCTGCCCTGGACGGTAGTCAGGACCTGGCTGTTCGGGGCAGCGATGGTGGGCGCCAGCGGCCGAGGTTGCTCGCCCTGCGGGATGAGACGCCTCAGGATCCCGTCAGACGGAAAGTCCACGGGCGCCAGTGCGATGAACCGGCCGGTTGTCGGTTGGCGCATCGCGCTGGTGCCCGTGGACTTTCCGTCTATGTACTGGCGGCCTGGCGGGCTTCCTCTCTGAGCCTGAGTTCGCGCAGGGTCAGTGGGTAGATCACCCGGTTCCTCTGCTCCTTGAGAATGGCGTAGTCTCCGTTCGCTCTGCGGAATTCCTCCTCTTGCGCCTCGGCCATTGCATATCGTTCTGGAAATAGGCGCAGGGTGCGAATCCACTGGGCCTTTCCGGCGCGGACGCAGGTGCCTCCACAGTTGTTATGCGGGTAACCCATCTCGTACAGACGGGGAGGCTCGATTCCCAGGCTTCTGGCTTCGTCGAGCAGTTCTTCCTTGGTGAGTTCCGGCTCCCCTTCCTCGCACAGCGGGAAGACGGTGCGCCAGGGCTGCCAGTTGGTGGCGATCGGTGGGATTCGGTTGCGGTCGTGCCTGCTGGCGTCGATGCCGATGTACAGCGTCGTCCGTGTGGGGTCGGCGTTCTTCTCGAGCCAGCGCAGGCATGGGTCGATCTTGAGGACCCTCGTGCACCCGGCGATCCTGCTGTTTCCGAGGAACTTCTTGTCATGGAAGACTTGGAATGGATCGCGGCCGTCAGCCACGCGCACGAGGGGGATGTCGAGTAGCCTGCTGGCGTCTTGCGAGAAACGCCACAAATCAGGGTCCTCGATTTGCGTGTCCGCTATCAGAAGGGTCGTCCTGTCGGTGCCGTATCGTCGGACTACGCGAACGGCGGAGGCGAAGGATGCGATGCCACCGCTAAATTGCACGACACGCTCGTACTGTCTATTCACAGGTTATCTCCTTTCACTGCGAGCCACTTCGGAATGGCCATGGCGGTGAAATTAGGTCACCCAGCGGGCGGATCAACTCCTGTGCAGGATCGCGGGTTGGCGAGCCGGCCATGCCCTTCAGGCCGCGGTCCTTTCGTGCCTCGGGGCGGTCCCACGCTCGACGCTGGTAACCGGACGGGGCATCCAGGCAATGCTGACGGCGGAGGGGTTGTTGCGGCTCCGTCTGCGGGATGCCGGTCTCGGATGGGCAGCGACGCCATCAGGGCCCTGGCGGGCCTGGTAGCGCCGCGACTTTGAGGGGGCCCGGCCCGCGGGCTGGCGAGTCTCCGCTGGGTGGACGGCGGTGGACGAGGGCGCGACGCGAGTCCTTGTCTGTCGTTTGAGGAATGGGCAGGTTGTTCTCCTTCAGGAGCTCCTTCGCGCCGGTTTGATCCAGGCGCTTCCCGCCCGGGGAGGTTTTGACCTCCACTTCGTAGCCGTAGGCCGTGTATCGGCCCGGGCGGGTCCGACCGAGCGCGGCCAGGTGGTACTTCTTCTCCTTCTTCCAGTCCCTCTCCTGTGCGGCGGCTTCGGAGTAGCCAAGGGCATGGGCGACGATGTCGGCATCGGTGCGCACCTCGGCAGCCTGGGCCGGCTCCGCGCCCGGCCAGCACCTCGTCATGTAGGGGCAGGAGTCACAGGTGAGGTCCAGCCCTGGGCCTCGGTGGGCATCGCGCGGTGCGAATGCAGGCGCCTTGGCGTGCCGCAGCAGGTCCCGCACCCGAGCGTCGACGAAGGCCTCCTGCTTGGACCCGAACTCCCCGATCCACACCCCGGAGGTACCTCCGTGAATGCGCGACATCGGCACCACCGCCACCGCTCGGATCAGGTATCCCATCAGGCGCAGTGCCGTGGCGTAGCCGTAGAGCTGCAGGAGCCGGGCGCGTGAGGGTTCGTCGCCGTCGTCGCCTTGGTCGTAGCCGTGGGTCTTGAGATCGACGAGTAGTCCGCCGCCGATGGCGGGGGTGAACAGGTCGAGCCGGCCCGGGATCTTCAGGCCGCGGACGGGGAGGATGACGTCGTGTTCGACGAGGGTGAGTTCGTGGCCCAGTTGTGCGGCGAGGCGGGGCAGCACCCAGTCGTGGGTGGCCTGGCCCAGGTGGGAGGCGCGCTGCTCTTGGTGGGAGTGGTCGTCGGTGGGGGCGTAGCGGGCGAGTTGGTAGGCCGCGCGGCGGGTGCATCCGCCGAGGCCGGAGATGGACAGGGCACCGGGGTCGTGGTGGTTGGCGGCGGTGGCGGTGCGGAACACCGCTGCCAGCGCGTCCTCGAGCTGGCGGCGTTGCGCTTCGAGTTCGGCTCGGTTCACTGTGCGGAGTCGGGGCAGTCGTCGCGGTGGCGGCCGGTGGGGGCGTCCTCACAGGCGCACAGGTCGGGCATTTGTGCCCGGGGCGCGATCTGGAGTGGGGTCGGGGGGCTCTGGTCGGGCTCGGATGCGGAGGGGGCGTCCGGCTTGAGCAGTTGCCGGTAGATCGCGTGGGCAGAGTTCCCAAGGGTCTTCTGTGCCTGGAGGATGAGCTGTTCGTCCTCGTCCGTGAGTGTGCCGTTCGCCTTCTCTTTCGTGGTCCTCGTCTGGTTGCCGAGGAGGATCTGGTAGACGCCGTTCGGCTTGAGCGCGTCCGCCATACCGCGAAGGACTTCCCAGGCGGCCTGACGGGGGTCCGGGGCGTCGGACGTGACCGTGTTCGGGTGTTCGGGCTGGTGCGGGGTCGGCTCGGGGGTGGAGCGGGCTCGGTCTGTGTCGGGCTGTGGAGTGGTCGGCGGTTGCGTGGCCGGCCCCGGGTCGGTGCGCTCCGGGACGGCCGTGTGGTCGTCACCCTGGTTGGTGTCGGCCAGGTCGGGCGTGGGTCGGTCGGCGAGTTCGGTGGCCGGTGACGTCAGGGCCTTGGTGGGTGCGGGGGTGTCGGCCAGGAGGTGTGTCTGCGGCGGGTTGGCTGGCGGCATCGGTTGAACGGGTGCGGGCGCCGTGGTGGTGTCGCCCGGCGGTATGGGGGCCTCGTCGCCGAGTTCGGGCGCGGGGAGTGTGTCCTGGAGGGTGCGCTCCGTGGTGGGTGTGCTGTCCGGGGTGGGCTGTGCAGCGGCGCCAGGGGTTGCCATGGGCAGTGGGGCGGGGTCCGCGGTGAGGAGGGTGCCCCAGCCGCGGGGGGCTCCTCGTACGACGTGCGCGGCATGGGTGTTGACGGTCAGGGAGGTGACGCGGGCGTAGAGCATTTGCTTGGGGTAGCGGCGCCAGAAGTTGGCGTTCGGGCCGCTGGTCAGCTCTGCCACCAGGGCGTCATGCATGGTGTAGGTGGTGAAGAGCTCCCCCTGGCTGGGCCTGTTCGGGTCGGTGACGGCGACGGTGCAGCGTTCGTCGGTAGCTTCGACGATGCGCCAGCCCCAGCCGGCGCGGTGCAGGAGGGCCCGCTGCGCAGAGGCGTAGAGGGCCAGCCCGCTCTCTTCACTGTCGTCTGGGTAGAAGCTGTTGATGGCTTCCCAGGTGGTCAGGCCCAGGTCCTGCCCGGCCAGCAGGACGAGCACGAGGTCGACGGCGTTGCCCTTGAGCCAGCGTGGCAGTCCTCGGGCGTGTGAGAGCATTTCGGCCCTGCGGACGTGGCGTGCGAACTGCGGGTCGTCGTCGAAGAGGTCGGCGACGTCGGAAAGGGCGGGGAACGGCGACACTATTGTTGCATTCACGACAATCTCTTTCTCGTGCAATGGTTCATGCGCGGGCTGGTTCCTGGGCAGGGGTCAGTAGGATCGCTGGGTGGAACTGGGGGTCAGGCCGCCCTTGCTCGGTGGGCCGAGCGTTTTCGCTGCTCTGGCAAGGGGGTGCTCAGCGTGCGGATGCAGCCGTGGGGGCTCGGATGCGCCGGGTGTCAGGGAGCGGCGGCGGGTCACAGGGTGAGGACCAGCGGGCCTTCGATTGCCGGGCACCGGTCGGCCATGTGCTCGAGGATGTGGTGGTATCCGTCGAGGTCGGTGACGTTGTTGGTGTCGCCGTAGGTGATCTGGACCCCTTCCTGGCTCCAGGAGTGCCCGTCACCTGCCACGGGGAAGGAGAGCCTGGAGGCGTAGCAGCCGTCCTCGGTTCGGCCCTGGGGGTCGTTGTGGAGGTGCCCCCAGATCTCGGCCCGGAGGGTTGCCAGCGCGGGGTCGGTCGCGGGGCCGCGGTCGCTGTGGATCGGGTCGGCCTCCGGAGTGTCGGTGGTCGTCTGCTCGGCTTTGTCGGGCGCGGCACGCCCGAGCAGGACGTGGGCGATGACGTCGACGATCCGGCTCGGCTCGCCAAGGGTGGTCAGCGGAAGAAGGGTGGGGGTGTCGCTGGTGCCGTCAGACAGCAGGGCAGCGGCCTGCCATCCTGCTGCGGCGGTCCAGGTGGCGACGGCGCCGTGGGGAAAGCGCTCCGGGTCGAGCTTGGAGTGGCCGGCCGGCCATTCCAGGACAGCGCCGGGAATCGCGGTAACGCTACCGTCGAGGAGGTCGTCGGTGTCGCCCACGGTGAACTTAGCAGGACGCAGGCCCCTGAGGGTCAGGGCGCCGTCGACGCGGTCCAGATAGGTTTCGGCGTGCCGACTGGAGACGTTCATGGTTCCTCATCTCGTGGTGGCCTCATCGAGGCTCTGTGTGTGAAGGGGTAGCGCAGCGCTGTCCCGGCACAGGTCGGTCAGGTTGCGGCGAAGGGGAACCTAGCCAGCTCCACTAGCGAGTCAAGGGGGTTCAACGGACACCTGAAGATGGCGCATGATCCGGGTTCGAGCCGCGAAACCTGCAGTTCGGCGAGCGTGAGTGGGTGCGCGCCCGGCCGAAGGGGCGCCCGGGTGGCACGACTGGCTGCACACCAGCCGCATCGGAGCTGTGACCGGTAACGAGTTGCCACGCCCCTCGCTCAACAGGGGAGAAGGGCGGCCGGCGGCCAGGAAACGATGGCAGGCTCAGGTCCGCCGCAGGCTGCCACCAACGGCGCGGTAACACCGTCGGGGCCGTCGTCTGCACCGGTAGGGTCCACGTGTCGGCGAAAGGCCCGCCGCTGCGCGGGGTCACACAGGGGGAGCTGCCGATGACCCGGCCGGCCCGTGCACGCGATGTCCTGTCCGGCGCCCGATGGTGGGTCGTACCTTTGACCGCCGCGGTCGGCACCGCGACGCTTCGCGCCTTCGGTCCATGGCGGGGGTGGGAACCCGGGCTCTGGGCGGTTGCGGCAACCACGGTCACCGTCTTGTGGCACATGTCCGTGCTTGGACGCATCGCGTTGGACAGCGCCCTGTTCCACGAGGTTCCCCGATGGGACTACTACGCCTACGCCGAGGTCGAACTCGGCGAAGTCCCGGCCCGGGACCGGCACGCCATCATGCGCCGCTCCCGGCAACGCGTCGAGGAGTTCACCCGGATCCACAACCTGGTCCACGTGTCGCTGGGGATCCCGGCGCCGACCCCGCACGGATACGCCGAGGCAAGCGCGCTGCAGGCCGAGGGCCGCCGTCACATCTCGATCGGGCACCGGTGGCTCAATCGCGACTCACGGCATCTTCCCGTCATCCTCGAGCACGAGCTCGCACACCTGAGGCGTAGGGACGTGTTCCGGCGCCTGTTCCGGCGTGCGGCGGGCAGCGGCCTCGCGGTGGCGGCAGCGTGGGGCGAGCCCCTACCAACAGCTGCGGCGGTGTGCGGGGCGCTACTGATGGCGGGGGTGGCGGCCGGTTGGTGGAGCGAGCTTGCCTCCGATCGGGCCGCACGACGCTCGTGCGGGTCGGTGGCAGCGGCAGCGATGTGGCGCGAGCAGATCGAGGAAGACCGTGGCATTCCGCGGCTGCGGCGCTGGGCGGTCGCCGGGCTGAGCCTGAGTTCCCATCCTCCGCTGCGTCTGAGGATGTGGCTGGCGTCGCGTGGGCGGCCGTACGGTGGTCGGATCCGCAACCATCGACGGGGAGCGAGAGAAACTGGCGCGCCGTCGGAACCGTCGGTGTGAGGGCGGCAGGGCAAGGGTCCGTAAGCGAGCAGGCCGCCCTGCGCTGCTCGTGCGGGGCGGCCTGCGCGACTGAAAGGCCGGTGGAGCGAGTCGGGCCAATCTGAATTCGCCTGCACTGTCGCCGGACGCGACGACCTGTTGCTTCTCGTGGGCAGACTCGGGCTGTCGGAGGTCGAGACCAGCCGCCTGGCCGGTGTGACTAGCAGGACGGTGCGCAAGGCAGCTGGCTAGGGCACGGCCCCGCGTGGGTGAGGCCCACCGCGGACCCGCGTCCAATTCCTCCGGACAGGTCGCGCCGAACGGCCGACTGGTCTGGAAACGGGACTCAGAGGGCGTTAAGTCCGTTTCTGGTAGCGGCCGCGTCCCGGTTGGTCGAGGAGTCCCTGGCGAACGAGTCGTCCCAGGCGGGAGCGGGTGACGTTGATCGAGGGGTCGTCGGTGGGCAGCCCGAGGAGTTCGTGCAGGTCACGGACCTGGAATACCCGTCCGGGATGATCGTTTGTCGGCGTACACGGGTAAATGCTCAGCCGCGTACTGCTGAACGTGCTCGCCCATTCGCTTCAGCGGGGGCCTTTTCTCACCGCGCGGTTGCCCGACGGTGGGTGGCGCGGATCAGTACGGCGACCAGAGCCGCCAGGTCGTGGGCGCCGTCCGGGTCATCCGCGTAGCGGGTGGTCTGCAGCGGCCCCACTTCGTCCAGGCGTACTCCTTCCGTTTCCAGGACGTGGGCGAGGACCAGTAGTGCCAGGCGGGCGTTGCCGTCCGGGTAGGGGTGGAAGAAGGCGATGTCCAGGTACGCTCTGGCCGCGCGGGCGGGCAGAGGGACCGACGGGTCGGCGCTCTGGTACAGGCAGGCGGCGAAGTCCTGCCAAGTATGGGGCGTCAGCCCGTATCGCTCCCGGCCTTCCTTGGCGAAGGCGTCGCTCTGACGCAGACGCACCTCGTCCACACCGAGGACCAGCTGCTGCCAGCCGGTGAGCAGGGCCGGGGTTAACGGTTCTCCCCGTGACGCCGCGGCGCGGGACAGGGCCATCGCGGCAAGCAGCCGGCCGGCGCGGTCCGGGTCGCGGCGGCGGACCGGACCGTCGAACCAGGCGGCGAGTCCGTCCACGACCGGGCGCACCGGGGCCGGGCGCACGCTCGCGGCCGAGGACCAGTCGACCTGCTCCCTGACCTTGCACCACACGGCCAGCGAGTCATCGCTCACGGTAGAAACCCCGGCCGGTCAGGCGGATCGCCAGATCCTCTCCCACCGTGTCGACCAGGGTCGGGGCGGGTGCAACGTGGCTCTTGAACCGACCGCCAATCGCGGCTTCCACCGCTTTCTGGGCCTCTTTCTGTCCCAGGCCCGTGGAGGTGAGGAACCAGGTCAGCGTCGTCTCGCAGATCCCGTACCAGGACGACTCGGCGTGGGTGCTGTTGACGACCGCAGTGACCAGGCGGGTCACCGCGCGTTCCAGATGCCAGCTGCGGTCCTCGGCGTCCGCGCCGGGAAGCGGTGCGAGTTGCTCGAACCGCTCGGCCATGTCCTCCAGCCAGTCACGCCACTCCAGCAGACAGGTCACGACGCGTTCGGCGGTCTCCTCCGCCTCCCCGACCGAGTGCGCATCGCAGCACCAGGCCTCGACCGGCCCACCGTAATGGGTCGAGTGATCCCATCCGCAGGCCCACCGGCCGTAACGGGACACCAGGAGCACGGTGACCTCGTCGATGAATCGAAAGCCCGCCATCCGCTCGGCACCAATGGGAGGCACCAGCGGAATGATCAGCGCCGTCAGCTGCGCCGCCTCATCCTCGTCCCAGTCGAAGGCGTGCCGGCTGGGCTCAGCGGCGGACCACGGCAAGTCCCAGGCTCGTTCGCGGTGAATGGACGTGGTGTACCCCCGAAGTCAGACATGACGGAACAACTGACCGATCATGCCGACCAGGTCGAGACCTGTCACCCCAATTTGATGACCACCGGCCTGCGTCTCCTGCCGCCCGGCTGCCTTCACCCAGCCGAGCACGTTCACGTGTACCCGCCTGAGCACTTACCCGCGTACGCCAACATCGTTGAAGGCGGTCACGATGCGCTGGTAGACGGTGGCTGGTGTCCCTCGGTAGCTTGTGTGGATTCGGTCAGGGCGAGCCCGTCGATGACCTTGCTGGCGGTGACGAGCTCGGCGAGGCGGGCCTCGGCCTCGGCCAGGGCCCTGGTGAGTTGCCCGATCTGTTCGCGCAGCCCGTCGGCTCGTGCGGCGGTCTCGTCGTGTTCGGTCTGCAGCAGCCGCAGGAGTTCGGTGACGTTCACGCGGCCAGCTCGACGCCGTCGCGCCAGGCGGGGCTGGGGGTGGTGAGGCGGCGGAGCATGCCGGCGGTGGAGGCCCAGTAGACGCGGGAGGCGGCGTTGTCCAGCCGGTGGTCGTAGTCGCGGGCGAGGCGCCGGTGGAGCATGAGGGTGCCGTTGACCTGCTCGACCACCCACCGCTTCGGTTGCGGGACGAAGCCCTTGCCCACGTCGTCTGGGTTGCGGCGGACCACCTCGACGGTGATGTCGTTCACCGCCCCGTGGATGATCACGGCGTCCTTGAAGCCCTGGTCGACCAGGGCCGTCTGCAGGCGCATCCCGCATCTCTCGGTTGCCTGGTCCAGCAGGGCGATGCCGGCCTCGTTGTCGTGCGCACTGGCGGCCAGGACCACCACGCCGAGTGATCAGGCCCAGCACGTCGACGGCCAGTCCCCGCTTCCTGCCGGGCGTCTTCTTGTTCGCGTCGAGTCCCGTCGTCTCCTTCGGCACCCCGCCGCCACGCGGACGGACTGGGCGTCGATGATCACCAGGGACGGGTCCTCTAATCGTCTGGCCCGCTCCCGCACCTGGCAGCGCAGGATCTCCTGGATCCGCGGGTCAAGGCCGCCCTGGCGTCAGAGGGTGAAGTAGTAGAACACCGCCGACCAGGCCGGGAAGTCGTGTGGCAGGAGCCGCCACTGGCAGCCAGTCCGGTTCTGGTACAGCAGCGCGTTCACGACCTCGCGCTGGTCGCAGGAGCCCGGGTCCCCGGTCGCCGAGCGCGACACCCGGTCCCGCTTCCAGGCGGTGACCAGCGGCTCGATCAAGGCCCACTGCCCGTCGGACAAGTCCGTTGAGTACGGCATCCGTTCCATGATCCCGACTCCATCATGCGCACGACACGAGAGTCAGTGTGAACGCCTATGTACCCCCGAACGGGCGACGCCAGATCATCCAGAAGCGGACTTAACGCCCTCTCAGTCCACGAAGTCGGCCTCGCCGCACCAGCGAAGGACCGATCCGGCCGTGGTCCATCCCGCTCCGAAAGCAGCCAGAAAGACCGTCGCGCCCGGGACAAGGAGTCCTGTGTCGACAGCACGGGCCGCCGTAAGCCCCACGGACGCCGACACCGTGTTGCCCAAGTCCTGGACCGTCGTACAGGATTTCTCCATCGGCACGTCCAGTCCGGACAGCACGTTCTCGATGAGCCGCAGGTTCGCCTGGTGAAGTAGCACCAGATCGGCCTGCCCGACAGCAATCCCGCTGCCGGCCTCCAGATCGCGGATCAGGGCAGGGACCCGGTTGGATGCGAACGCCTTGACCGCCTGGGCGTCCATGGTGAACCCGTGCAGGTCCTGGCTCGTCAAAGCCAGTCCCTCATAGCCCGCGGGATCGGTACGAGAGGACCCGTAGAGCAGGCCGGTGTCCTCCCGGCACTGCCGCAGCAGCCAGCAGCACGCCCCGTCGCTGAAGATCGTCGCGGCCAAGCCCTCACTCGGACCGATGTCGTCGAAGTCCATGAGGGCGCTGCTCGCCTCCGACTGCACGACAGCAACCGTTCCGGCGCCTGACCGGACAAGGCTCTCGCCGAGCTGCAGGACGCCCACCGCACCCGCGCACCCAGCACCGACCACGTCTACCGGAGCCATCCGCAGGTCCAATCCCACTTCAGCGATCAGGTCCGCCCCAAGGCCCGGCATCAACCGCCCAGGCGTCGTGGTGGAGGTCACCAGCGCATCGATCTCGCCCGGCGCGACGCCGGCCCTCTTGCAGGCATCCATCAGCGCCTGGGCAGCCATCGTCGTCACGTCCTCACCCGTATCGCAGTGACGCCGCCGCTCGATCCCGAGCCGCTCGCGCACCCACCCATCGGACAACCCGGTCGCCCGTTCCAGGGCAGCGTTCGGGACAACCCGATCGGGCACGTAGGACCCAATGCCAAGAATCCCTGCGTTCATCGTTGCTGACATCCCTTCATCACAGCGGCGCCGCCTGGACCTGTTGGAGGTCACCCAGCCCGGCTGGAGGTGGCAGTACCACATCCACCGCAGACCGAGTAGGCGAACACCGACCACCCCGGGGCCCTGTCCCAATCCTCATCGCACGGTAGGTCCGTGGCCCTCCCCGTCCCGTCCGGAACCTGTTCCGCGGACCTTCGATTGCTGCCCCGCGGAAGAGCTGACTCCAGGCTCCCGCCTCGCGGGACGCGATACCGGGCGCCGAACAACAGTGGGCGCTGCCGTCCGGCGTCATGATCGGCCGCGCCCCCACGCCAGCAAGTGCCGCTTCAACCCTGCGGACGCACTCGCGCGCATCGCACGCAGCTCCCAGGATCCTGCCCATGCTCTGCCCGACGGCGCTTCGGTCGATCCTGCCGACGCCGCTGAACGCAACCCAGCGCAGGCTTCCACCGGTACGAAGGCGCCGTCAGCGGGCGGGTGGCTCGTTCGTTTTGGGAGGCCACCGGGCGGTGCGGCTGCGGTGCCTGGGGTACGGGCGTGGATCCGGTCTTGGTCGCTGTCAGGAAGCAGGTTGGGCTTCCTGTGTCCAGTCGTGGTTCCGCAGTTTGTCGAGCTGGGCGACCTCGACGGTGAGGGCGGTCTTGGCCTTGGCGAAGTCCTCGGCGTGGGCGTTGATGAGAGTGTTCTGGCGGTCGGACTCGGCTGCGAACCAGATGCCGATCAGGTTGGTTTCGTGTTTGCAGGCGACATCGGTAAGGGCCTGGGCGATCTCTGCGGTACCGGGTGCGGGGTCGTCGAGCGAGGTCACGTTGTCGGTGGCGTGCAGGGGATCGGTGAGGTTGTAGCCTCGGGACTTCATGCAGGAGGACCAGGCGGCGACCGCGGTGACGACCTTGGGGTCGGTCTGGGATTCCGTGAACGTTTGCGCCTTGATCGCAGTAACGAGGCCTTCTCCCCCGCTGGCGGGTCCGCCGGGGCCGCCGGCGGCGGCGGGCATCAGTCGCTCCAACTCAGCGCCGCAGCCGTGCTCGGGCAGTGCCTTTCCTGCGAACTCGGGGGCTCGTGCTCCTGTCTTGGGGTCTGCGCCGGTGAGGACCGTCCGGGTCGTGTCCTTCATCTGCCCTATTGTCACAGGCGCGCTGTCCGGGCTGCCGTCACTGGCGTGGCCGGTAGTGGGGTTGTGGTATCCCCAGGCACGGGCGGTCTGCGTGTCCGCGACGCCGTACCGCCGGTTCAGCAGGCCATACATCTGGCTGTCGGAGGTCGGCTGCGGCACGACCGGGTAGTCCTGGCCGTAGCGTTTCATGCACGCGCCGGTGGCCGCCTGACGTACCCAGTCGTATTCGGTGGCCTGCTTCGGTGTCAGCATGTAGATCTCGATCGGCAGGTGCAGCCCCTCGACGCCGTTGGTGACAGTCGGCGTCGGCACGGGGTCAGACGGGGCCGGCTGCGAGCTGGCGCAGTTGGTGAGCGTGAGAACGGCGATCGAGAATGCCGCTGTCGTCCGGAGGGCGCGGCGGGTCCACGGATGTTCTGCCCCGGAGCCGGTATTGCCCGCCGCAGTCGTCGTGTGTGAGGTGGGCACGGTTCTCCACGTTGTAGGAAGGGCACCGCCGAGGACCGGCACGGGGTGGGACACGTGCCGGTCCTCGGCGGAGTTCGGGTAGCCAGCCGCGTGGTGTTCGGCCGGTCTTCGGCCTCTCGGCCGCTGCCTGCGCCCGGAGGGCGTTTGGCGGCTAGCAGTAGATGCCAGCCCACTCGTTCTTGTTCTTCACCGCCGAGGTGAGGTTGCCGCCGCGGTAGGGCGGAACCCAGTTCGCGTCCCCGAACGAGCCGTACTCCGTGAAGATGCCGAGGTTGCAGCCCGCGCTGTTCTCGACCGACGCTGCGTTGTGCCACGTCCGTTGTCCCGCCCCGCGCGAGCCGTAGGCGTCCGCCTGGAAGTATCCGTAGGGCGCGGCCATGCGGTCCTCCCGGTAGTTCGACTTGTAGACCGCGCCCTCGGCACCGGAGTTGTAGTAGAGGCACCAGAACGTGGGGTCGTCGCTGCCGGTGGTGCAGCGCCACGGGTCGCTGTAGGTGTTCCAGCCGCTGATCGTGGTGCTCGTGCTCGCGTGGGCGGCCGTGCTACCGGTGACCACACTGGTGGCGGCGACCGCCAGGGCGGCGGCGCCGAGAGCGATCTTGTGGGCCTTCGAGGTGGCGTAGGTGCTGTTGGAGGTGGCGATGGTCATGGTTGCTCCTTGTATGAGGTGTCGTTTCGGAGAGGAATCGCCTGAGGTGACCGTGTGCCGAGCCTTGGCGCCGGGTTCCGGTTGCCTCAGGCCGCGGCGCCAGCCCGAGCCATCGGTCGAGTCGGTGACGGCTTGCGAAGCGCCAGATCGATGGCCTCTGCCAGTGTGTGCGCGACGGGGGCTCCGGTGGCTCTGAGGGCGGCCTCACAGTGGGATCCGCCGGTGTAGAGGACAACGCCAATGCCGGCCTGTGCGGCGGCGAAGGCGTCGTCGGCAGCGTCGCCGATAGCGACGATCTGTTGCGGGGGCAAGCCGAGGTTCTGCACATGACGGCGCATCGCGGCGGCCTTGGTACCGCCGGTGGGGCCCCTGCGGCCCTCGGCGAGGCGGAACAGGGTACCGACGCCGTGGTGGGAGAGCTCGGCGAGGAGGTGTTCGTGGGTGTGCAGGGACAGCAGGGACTGGGTGCCGCCGCGGGCGATCCACGAAAGCAGTGCGGCGCGAGCGCCGCTCATGAGGTGGCTGGCGTGCGGCAGGTGACGCCGGTAGCTGGCCTGGTAGATATCGTCGGCGATCGGCCATTCGTCGCGAGTGAGCTGTCGGCAGAGAAGCCGGGCGTAGAAGTCGGGGACGGGCACGCAGTAGGTGTCGCGGTATTGCTGCATGTTGATCGGCCCGACTTGGAGCGCGGCCAGTGACTCGTTGACAGCGAGCAGGCGGGCCTGGTTGTCGTCGAGGATGGTGCCGTTCCAGTCCCAGATGCAGTGCCTTCGGGGGGTCATGGGTTCGGGTTCTCTCTTGCTAAATGGCGGAAAGATTGCAGTGGCGCACCGGTGGCCAGGAGCGTGTCTGCTCTGGGCGGCGCAGCCGTTGGTCGGGGCACGCTGTGGCCGCTGGGTCTGTGGGTTCAGGCTGTGTTCGGTACCGCACGTGCGGCCGCAGCTAGGCAGCTGGCCAGACGGCCGAGGCCGGTGGCGGCGGCGACCAGGACCAGGGCGTATGAGGCGACGGCCCCGTGGTGGTCGGCCAGTGGACCGGCGAGCGCCGTCCCGATGGCGCTGCCGGTGCCCACGGCGGCCACGAGCCAGGAGAAGGTCTCGGTCAGGCAGCCAGGATCCGCGGTCCGTCCGGCGCGTTCGAACACGACGCCCAGTAGCGGGCTGAGGAACAGACCAGGTACCAGTGTGAGCAGGGCCATCACCGCCAGGTTGGGTGGCGCGACCACCAGCGGGGCCCATCCGAGTGTGAACCCGGCCACCAGATGCAGCAGCGTCCGGTCGCCCACTGTGCCGGCCTGCCGCCGGCTGAACGCCAGGCCCCCCACGCAGCTGCCCGCGCTGAACGCCCCGAGGAGAACGCCTGCACTGGTCCGCTCGCCCACGCTGTCGGCCCAGGCCGTTCCGGCAACGCCTTGCGCTCCCAGGGCCATGCCGACCAGTAGGAGGACGATGGCGATGCCTCGTAGCTCCCCTGAGCGCATCGGCCCGATCCAGTTCGTTGGCCCGGCAGGAGGGGGCTGCCAGGCACGGGATGGCGCCGACGTGGTCATCGCCCATGTCCCCAGCCAGCCGACGACGGCGATCAGAATCAGTGCCGTCCCGGCCTCGGACAGCGCCATCGTCGCGCTCACCAGTAAGGGACCGAGGGCGAACAGCAGGGACTGTGCGGCGACGTCGAGTGAGAACGCCGCGGTCTGCAGTCGCTGCGGAACGGCTTGCGACCATAGCGCTCGCAAGGATCCCTCCAAGGGCGGGGTGGCGAGGCCGGCAACGACGGCCGCGCCTGCGGTGGGAAGCCGCTGTCGGGGGTCGAGAACCGCGAGGACAATCATGGCTGCGGCGGAGATGGTCGCAGCCGCGATCAACGGGAGGCATTGCCCGTGCCGATCCACTAGGCGGCCGAGCACTGGCTGGCCGATCGTCGCCGCGAGGCCGTAGAGCCCTGCAATGACGCTGGCCCACAGGTAGTTGCTTCCTGCGGCCACCGCGTACTGCAGGATGGCCAACGGCGCGGACGCCGCAGGAAGACGACCGACGAGCGAGGCCAACAGCAAGTGCGGAACATGCGGAACCGCCAGTACAGCGCGAACTCCGGCAGGCGGATCACGGCGTATGGGATCGGCCTTCGCTGGCCGAAGAGAGACAGGCATAGATGTCCCTGGGAGCGGCTTTATCGCAAAGCCCCCAATTACGCCGCTCCTCAGAATTGACGAGGTGGCAGAGAGGGAGGCTGTACGGACTGGACTAGGCAGTGCGCGGGACGGCCTTGGCGGGATTCCGACGGCTGCGCCAGGACCGGATCGGCAGCCGTTGGCGGCGGCGTCCTCGCCACGTCTCCGCAGCCAGACGCGCATGCTCCGCCTCACGGATGCGCTCCGACATGGTGAACTTGGCCATTTCGAAATGAAGCCAGTCCACGACAGACGACCCCTCCTCGTATCAGAGCAGCAGTTGACCGGACCGGCCCAGCAGGGTTATTCCGCTGGGCCGGACACCGAAGCTTTTGCTTCGTCGAGAACGCTAGCCACCGCCGCCGCAGCCCGCATTGCGGAAGGGCGGCAACCGTGCCAGGAACCCGCATTGCGGGAAAGGAGCTACGGAGTTCCCGCCCAGCGGAATTCCGAGGCCGCGCGCAGCCCTTGCACCGGTCGACGGTCCACCACAGCCACACCGGCTTGGGATCACGGTCGCCGGGCAGGTGGTCGACTTGCAGGTGGATCAACGTGCCCTCAATGACGGGGAGTTAGCCGTCGTGGTCGAGCCAGCAGGTGCGGTGGGTAGGCCGGGGGTGCAGTCGGTCCCGGCTGTCGGCAGTGGCGGTGCCGTAGCACGCGGTGGCGGTCGTGGTGGTGCCCGCTGGAAAGGTGTCCGACAGGCGGCTCCTCCCACGGCACACCCGCCGAACACCCACAGGGACAGAGTGCGAGCGCCGGCAAACCGGACCGAGGGCGCCGGCCGCTCGATGGTGGTCGGCGCCCTCGGTCTCCAGGCTGTCAGCAGTTGCCCGGCAGGTGCACTACTCGGGGGCGGGGACGGGGCCGCCGGGTCGGAACCGCTCCACCCCGACAATGTGCCGCACCTTGACCGGGCGCACGATCACCGCGACCCGCTGCTCACCCGGCATGGTCCACTCGTAGCGCTCCACGCCCAGGTACTTGCGGGCCAGCCGGTCCATCCGCTCGTGCGCCTCCTCGCCCTCGACGAAGCGGGACACCACACCGCTGATCTGCACGCGGTCGAAGGGGTCGGTGGCGTCCGCGTGCGAGAGACAGACGCGCGGGTCGCGACGCAGGTTCTCCTCCTTCACCCGCCCCACTGAGGTGTTGAACGTCAGTTCCCCCTCTCCCTCCAGATCCACCCACATCGGGCTGACCTGCGGTGCCCCGTCGGCGAACACGGTGCCCACGTACCAGATGTTGGGTGCCTGCAACCGAGCGCGGACGGCTTCGTCGAAAGTCGCGGTCATCCCGGGAGGCTACCAACCACGAAGGGTGCCGACCGCGTATGCGAGTGAAGCCGCTGATGAAGCCGTGAGGGTCGTTCTGCCGGTCGGGGGTGGGGTAGAGGCGTTGGCGCTGGCGGCCTCGTCGGCGGCCTCGGCGGCGAGGCGGATCCTCAGCAGTTCGTTCAGGCCGCCGGAGTCGCAGAACGCCAGGTGGGCAAGGTCGACAGCCAGGCGCTTCGGGAGGACGTCGAGCGCCCGGTCCAGGGCGCGCCGCGGGCCGGGGCGGCATCAGAACGGGGGCTCGTCGTACCAGGAGCCGTCCCGGTGCACGGGTGGCTGTTGCTCGTACGACCGAAGAACGGCCACGGCGTCCATGACCGGCCGAGCTCGATGAGGCAATCGGTCCGGGCCTGCCTGTCGGCGGGGGATTGCCGTTCGAGAAGGGCGAGGGCTTCCTCAGTGCGTCCGGCGCCGGCCAACATCCTGGCGACGGACGAGACCGAGTACGAGATGTCGCCCTCGGAATGGACCCGGGCCTGCTCGACCGCTTCGTCAACACGGTCGCAGGCGGCCATCAGCGGCAGCCGGATCCGGAACAGCTCCCACTCCTCCTCGCCGCGGCGGACCTTGAGGTCGTCGAGGTAGTCCAAGCCGTCCTGGGCGCGGCCCCGGTCGGCACACAGGGTGCACGGCGTGTCAAGGATCCAGTCCTCCGCGCCGCCGGGGGCGTCGGCCTGCGCGCGCATCACCTCGATCGCCTCCTCGACACGGCCCGTGCCGCGCCAGCAGTTCGGACAGTCGCACCGCCATGTTGCCGCGGGTGTGGGACGGCTCGCCTGCCCTGCCGGTATACGGCGACCCTCGACGTCGCCGCGCTCCTCCAGCAGTTCCGCGAGCCGCCGCGTGTCGACGATCACGCAATTCCCCGGCCCGGCGGTCACGGTTCCCCAGGGGGGGCGGTGACCGCCGGGCCGGGGAGAGGTTGCTCATGCATCAGCTCGTGTGGAGTTGTCAGGTGGTGACCTTGGGGTGTGCCGGGCTGAGGTAGTGCACGGTGCTCTGGTCGGTGTGCGGGGTGAGCAGGCTCTGCAGCTCGTCGGCGGCGGACTCGAGGTGATGGCCGTCGCGGGTGGCGTGGAGAGTTTCGAGGACGAAGGCGACGTATCGGGAGTCTTCGGCGACGCGGGTGCGGTGGGCGTCACGGTGGTTCCAGTGGCGGGTCAGGACTCCGGTGGTGTCCGCGTAGATGATCTCGCCGGGGTTGGGGTGTTCGACGGTGTCGGGTTCGCCGAGCGGGGTGAAGGTCTCGGTGCCGTCCGCGCGGCGGATGGTGACGTCGCCGGTGACGTGGTCGAGGTCGAAAGCGCCGGCGGGCAGGCCGTGGCGTGCGGAGACGGCGTTGTAGGAGTCGACGGCCGGGTTGATCCGCGGCAGGGCGCCCTTCTTGGCGAGGCGTCGGCCGAGCGCGTCGACGCTGGGGCGGGTGCGGCGGGGGTTGGTGCCGAAGGAGCGGTAGGCGGTGTGCCAGGCCTCGATGCGGGGGTCCGCCTCGTCGGCGGGCTGCCTCGTCGGCGGGCTGCCAGGTGCCGTCGGCGAGTTGCCGCTCCAACTCCTCCAGGCCTGCGGTGGTGAGAGGCCAGGTTTCGTGGCCGCGGACACCGAGGGCGGTGACCACAGCGATGAGGGTGTCGGGGAAGTCTTCTGCGACGGCGGGGTCGAGGCGGAAGGCGGGCATGGGCGGGCTCCGTTCGGTGATTTGGGCGGGTGTGGGTCAGGGCATCCAGGTGCCGATGCGGTCCAGGCGGCGGAGCTGCTGGCGTGCGGCGGGCGCGTCGAGGCCCTGGCCTCGTGCGACGAGGTGGTCCGCGACGGCGGCGCGGTGCCCGACGGGCTCCTCGTCGTCGTACGTGAACTTGGCCCGTACTTCGGTGACTTCCAGGCGCAGGCCGCGGACGCCGGACAGCATCCGCCCGTGCGGTGGCCGGCCGACGGCAACGAGCGCGTGGTCGCCGTCGGGCTGAAAGCGGGCGAGCTGGCGACGCAGCAGCTCGGCCTTGGCCTTGGCCTCGGGATCGGGATCGGGATCGTCGACGTGGGCGCGGCAGGTGAACTGGACGGCCGTGCAGTAGCTGGTGGGGACGCCGTCGTGGGGCGGTGTGCCGGGCTCGGCGCGCCAGGGGCCGGGGATGAAGGCGTAGTCGCCGGTGACGGTGAGGGTGACGTTCGGGTCGTGCTCGATCGCCTTCCAGGCCGGGTTGGGGCGGGCGAGGTGGATCAGGAGGTTCTGTCCGTCGCAGGCGAAGTGGATGGGGAGAGCGGCGGGTGGGTGACCGGGCAGGCCGTTGACGCTCAGGAGCCCGAAGTCGTGGCCGTCGGCGATCCAGGTACCAGGACGACGGCCAGGGCCCCAGCAGCGGGCGAGCAGGCAGGCGCCGGGAGACGGGGAGCCGCCGAGGCCGGCGCGCCGGACGGCGGACCGGCGCCAGGACGACGGCACCCGGACGGCAACGCAGGAGAGCAGCAGCGCCCGGACGGCGACGACGAACAGCACCGGCCCGGACGGCAAAGCGGCAGCAGCGGCGAGGCCGCGGGACGGCCCGGCCGAACCCCGGCACAAACCGAACACCGACACCCGTGCCGGGCCCCCACCCGACCATTCCAACCCCGACCAAGAAAACCCCACCGACCAATTCGGCAAAACACCCGAACCGAAATACCACCACGAACCACGCCCGGAGAAGACCACCCACCCGGCCAACCCCGACCGACCCCACCCCCAACCCCCACCACCACCACACACAGTCACCGAAACACAGACGACACCAACCCCGTGCACCCTCCCGACAGGACCAACCAAAGGTCCAGACAACCAGCCACCCAAGCCCAGAACACGCCCACAACCACCAACAGGTCACACCCGCCAAGTTCCATCACCATCGCTCCGTGACGAAACCACCCGGCGCGGCACAGCCCGACGGCAGGCCGGACTACGGGCCCGCGGGGCCGGGCGGCAGAACCAGGCCGCCACAGCACCGCGCGGGTTCCGTCACCAGCGACCGGTGACGAAACCGTCCGGCGTAGCACAGGGCGGAACCAGGCGCCGCCGGCACAGACAGGACCAGGCACCGCCCGCGGACGCAGCGCGGCGGCAGACCAGGCCCGCCACCGCCAGGTCACGTCCGGCGGCCCTTCCCCGGATAGAGCTGGGCGTGCAGCACCCGCTCCGCCCACCACGGGTCATCCGGTGCGAAGACCAGCGCAGCCACCAGCTCGCGCCGAGTCGGAACCGGCAGCACCAGCGGCACCAAGTCCTCCTCCACACGCTCCCGCTCGCACTGCGGGCACTCCAGCCGGCCGGGGCCGGCCTTCTCCCGCAACTCCAGCTCCGAGCCCTCCTTCCCCCCGATCGAGCCCCGGCACGTCCAGCACGGACGCAGCTTCGCGTTGGCCGTACGGGCGGCCTCCGGGGTGCGGCCGGCGGTGGCGGACCTGCGGCTGGCCGCCGAGGAGAGCCCGGCCGTCGCCGAGATGCTGGCCGCCGTCCCGGCCGGCGCCACCCGGATCGAGGACCTGGTCCAGCGCGGCCCGGCCGCCCCCATCTGGCACCCGCTCGGCGCGCGGGGCGGGCGAGCGTGCGGCTGGACCGAACTGTAGGCAGCGAGCGGACCGGCGCGGTGAGCCGCCGGCCGTCCAGGCCCCTCCCCTCCTCGCCCCCATCCCCCGGCCGGTGGCACCGCGAAGCGGGGCCGCCGGGCCACCGCGCAGCGGACCACCACCACGCCGGCGCGCAGCATCAGGTTGTCGGGATCCCGTCTCCGCTCCTGCGGTCGGATTTCCGTGAACGGGTCGACGCCGCCGTCGCCGCGGTCATGCCGTACCCACTTTCCGTCAGCTGTTGGCAACTCGCCGTGTCCGCCGACAGCATCGCAGGCCACCACCGGGGTCCCGCACAGCGGGTGTCGCCGTGAGCCGATCGGACGAAATCCGTGGACACCCGCCGCCGGGGTCCCGGCCGGAGACCCGGCGGGATGAACACTGACTGCCGCCCGGAACCGGCGGGCGCGAGGGAACGAGGAGACCTGGTGAACCACGGAATGAGCGTGCTGCTCCGGGCGATTCCGCTGCTCATGGGCGCGGTGTCGGCCGCGCTCGGCGGCTACATCCTCGCGCACTCCACCGGGCCGAGCGCCCGGGTCGCGGGCCTGACGCTGGTCTTCCTGGCCGCCGTCTGTCTCTGCCTGTTCGCCGTCGCGGCGACCGTCGTGCGGCAACTGATCGGCCGTTTCGGCGCGTTGGACCGGATCGGCTACCCGGCGTTCGGCTTCGCGGTGGCCGGGGCCGCCGTCGTCTACGGGCTGGGCCTGCTGGCGGAGAGCCACCGGCCGGTGGCCGACTTCGTGGCCGGCAGCGTGGTCCTCGGCATCGGCCTGGTCTGCGTGTGCGTCTCGTCGGTGGCCGCGGTCGCCACCCGCTTCACGCTGATCGGGCAGAACGCCGTCCTGCCGGAGGGTTCCCCGCCGCGCTCGCCCGCGCCGTTCGGCCGGTCCGCGGCCCGGGCGCTGGTGGCGGTCCCAGTCCTGGCGGCCGCCGCCGCCTGGGCGTGGGCGATCGTCATGCTGGCCAACGGGGGCGGCGGGGACTCGGACGGGCGCTTCACGGCCGGACACGTGGTGGTCGACCAGGCGATCGTCTGCACCGCCCTGATCGGGCTGGTGATCACCTTGCTGCGGCAGATCCGAAACACGTACACCCGACGGGAGCGGGTCTGGTGGCTCGTCCCGGCCGCCGTGCTCGGCGCCATGGACATCACCGGGGGCCTGGTCGTCGTCGCCCTGGACCCCCGGCCCGGTCAACTGGCCACCGGGTACGTGCAGATCGGGCTGGGTCTGCTGTGCTGGACAGTGCTGAGCGCGGTGCTGCTGCTCGCTCTCGGCTGGCGCCGTGCCGCGCCGCCGGCCGGCCGCGCCCCGCTGGTCCCGGTCGGCACCACACTGCTGTGCCTGTTCATGTCGGCGTTCCTGTTCGAGTCGGCCGACCCGGACGTGATGGTCGCGGCCCGGGTCCTGGTCGGCCTCGGCGCCGCCTGCTTCTCGCTCTTCGCCGTGGTCTCCGTCCTGGAGGCCGGCGTCGCCGACCGGAACTGACCGGCCGCCCGAAAAAGCCGGCCGAGAACAGCGAAGGCAGGGAGCCGAAGCTCTCCTGCCATTGTCCAACTCATACCGGACAGGGGGCCTTGTGGCAAGGCCCCCTCCCTGGCGCACAGTCGCTGACTGAATCGGGAAACCCGCGCAAACCGCACAAACCGGGTGTACCGCGTGCAATTGCCCGGCAGGGGATCGGAGAAGCAGGACACATGACCCAGCAGACGACCAGTGCCTTCGAGCTGCCCGAGCGGCTCGCCGCCAAGGCGGACCCGGCTCTGATCGCCGACGACGAACGGCACTTCGTCGGCACCCAGCCGCGGGCCAGGCCGGCGCCGTGGTGAAGGGTGCGGATGCCGTCATGCCGGGCTTAGTACTGCAACGGTGCTTACTGTGGCGAGGCTTCAGCTCTTGGGCTGTGGCCTCGTCGTTTGTAGTGGCTGGTCCGGGCCTGGTGTTGGCGTCG
>NZ_JBSHBN010000121.1:0-28244 GCF_053612025.1 Kitasatospora sp. NPDC054768 | reverse complement strand
GGCGGAGATCGGTGACCGCCTGGACGTGGCGGCCGTCAACGGGCCGCGTTCGGTGGTGGTTTCCGGCCCCGTCGAGGTGGTCGAGGAGTTCGCGGCCCGCTGGAAGGCCGAGGGCCGCAAGACCAGCCGGTTGACGGTCTCGCACGCCTTCCACTCGGCGCTGATGGAGCCGATGCTGGCCGAATTCGCCTCGGTGCTGGCCGGGTTGACCTTCGCCGAGCCGCGTATCCCGGTCGTCTCGAACCTGACCGGCGGGATCGCCGAGCCGGGCCTGCTCACCACCCCCGACTACTGGGTCCGCCAGGTCCGTGAGGCGGTCCGCTTCGCCGACGGCGTCGACACCGTTCGTCGCCAGGGCGTCACCCGCTACGTTGAGCTGGGCCCGGACGCGGTGCTGAGCGGCCTGGCCGGACAGGCGGTTGCCGAGGCCGTGTTCGCGCCGCTGCTGCGCCGTGAGCGGGAGGAGTCGGGCACCGCGCTGACCGCCCTGGCCCGGCTCTGGACGGCCGGCGCGGACGTCGACTGGCGGGCCGTGCTGCCGGCCGGCCGACGGCTCGAACTGCCGACGTACGCCTTCCAGCGCGAGCGCTACTGGCCGCGCCCGGCCGTCCGGTCCGGCGACGCCGGTTCGGTCGGCCAGCTGTCGGCCGGCCATCCGATGCTCGGCGCCGCGGTTCAACTGGCCGGAGACAACGGCCTTTTGCTGACCGGACGGCTGTCGCTCGCCACCCACTCGTGGCTCGCGGACCACGCTGTCCAGGGCCAGGCGCTGGTGCCGGGGACGGCCTTCGTGGACATGGCGTTGCGCGCGGGCGAGCAGATCGACCGCCCGGTCCTGGAGGAGCTGGTGCTCCAGGCGCCGCTGCCGCTGCCCGAGCAGGGCGGCGTGCACCTCCAGGTGCGGGTGGCGGCCCCGGGCGAGGAGGGCGACTGCCGGGTGGAGATCCACGCCCGGCCGGACGCCGGTGGGACCGCGCCGTGGATCTGCCACGCGGTGGGAACCCTGACCGCGCAGGAGCGGGCGCCGGAGTTCGATCTGGCCGCCTGGCCGCCGGCCGGTGCCACGGCGCTGCCGCTGGAGGGTTTCTACGAGGCTCTGGCCGAGGTCGGGTACGGCTACGGTCCGGTGTTCCGGGGTCTGGGTGCGGCCTGGCGGGTGGGTGAGACCGTCTACGCGGAGGTCGCGCTGCCCGAGGCGGTGGCGGGTGAGGCGGGCGGTTTCGGTCTGCACCCGGCGCTGCTGGACGCGGCGCTGCATGTCAGCGGCCTGGTCGAGGCCGAGGGTGGGGCGACGCGACTGCCCTTCGCCTGGACCGGCGTCCAGTTGCACGCCGTCGGAGCGTCCGCGCTGCGCGTCGCGGTGAGTCCGGCGGCCGACGGTGTGGCGATCCTGGCGGCCGACGAACTCGGCGCTCCTGTCGCGTCCGTGGGCTCCCTGGTACTGCGGGAGGTTTCGGCGGAGGCGCTTCGGCCGGTCGGTGAGGGTGGGCCGGAGGCGTTGTTCGCGGTGGACTGGGTGCCGGTTCCGGTGCCGGTTCCGGCGGTTGCGGAGGGTGTGGGTTCGTCGGAGTGGGTGGCGATCGGTGAGGTCGCCGGTGTGCGGGGGTTCGTCGATGTGGCGGGCCTGGTGGGTGAGTTGGAGGCCGGTGGGTTGGCGGTGCCGCCGGTGGTGGTGCTGCCGGTGCCGGTCGAGGGCGATGTGTATGCGCTGACGGCCCGGGTGCTGGGTGTGGTGCAGGAGTGGCTGGCGGAGGAGCGGTTCGGCTCTTCGCGCCTGGTGGTGCTGACGCGTGGGGCGGTTGCGGTTCCTGCCGCTGGTGGGGCCGATCCGGTGCAGGCGGCGGTGTGGGGTCTGCTGCGTTCGGCGCAGACGGAGAATCCGGACCGGATCGTGCTGGTGGATCTGGATCCGGCGGGTGGTTCGGAGGGGTTGTGGCCGGGGGTGGTCGGCGGTGGTGAGCCGCAGGCGGCGATCCGGGGTGGTGAGGTGTCGGTGCCGCGTCTGGTGCGGGCTTCTTCCCTGCAACTGGCGCAGACTCCGGTGGAGTTGGATGCCGATGGCACGGTGCTGATCACGGGTGGTACGGGGACGCTGGGCGGGTTGCTGGCCCGGCATCTGGTGGCTGTGCACGGTGTGCGGCATCTGACCCTGTTGAGTCGTCGTGGTGCGGACAGTCCGGCTGTGAGTGAACTGCTCGCCGGTTTGGGTGAGTTGGGTGCCGAGGTGGACGTGGTCGCGTGCGATGCGGCCGACCGGGCCGCTCTGTCCCGGGTGCTGGACGGTCTGGCCCGTCCGTTGGCGGGTGTGGTGCATGCGGCGGGTGTGCTGGACGACGGGGTGTTCGGTGCGTTGACGCCGGAGCGTCTGGCGGCGGTGCTGCGTCCGAAGGTGGATGCGGCGCTGAATCTGGACGAGTTGACGGCGGATCTGGAGCTGCCGTTGTTCGTGCTGTACTCGTCGGTGGCGGCGACGTTCGGTTCGGGTGGGCAGGCCAACTACGCGGCCGCGAACGCCTTCCTGGACGCGCTGGCGGCCCGTCGCACGGCTGCGGGCCGGGCGGGCCAGTCGCTGGCGTGGGGCCTGTGGGAGCAGGCCAGTGAGCTGACCGGTCATCTCTCCTCGGCACGCAGCGGCTCGGGCATGCCCACCGCGCAGGCCCTGGCCCTGTTCGACCGGGCGATCACCCTGCCCGTACCGCACCTCCTGCCGGTGACCCTCGACCTCCGGGCGCCCCGGACGGGCGGGATCCCCCCGCTGTTCCGCGCCCTGGTGCGGGCCCCGAGGAGCCGCGCCGCCGAGCGCGGTGCCGGCGGCCGGGCCGCGGCGCTGGAGCAGCTGCGCGGCCTGGACGCCGAGCAGCGCCGTGCGCGCCTGCTGGACCTGGTGCGGGCCCACGTGGCGACCGTGCTCGGCCACGCCGGGGTGGACGCGGTCGGTGCGAAGCAGGCCTTCAAGGACCTCGGGCTGGACTCGCTGACCGCCGTGGAACTGCGCAACGGGCTGAACGCCGCGACCGGGCTGCGGCTGCCCGCGACCCTGGTCTTCGACTACCCGACCCCGGACGCCCTGGCCGACCACCTCGCCGAGGCGCTGTCCGAGCGGGTGGCGCAGGCCCCCGCCCCGACCGCGCCCGTCCTCGCCGCGAACGCCGACGAGCCGATCGCGATCGTCGGCATGAGCTGCCGCTACCCCGGGGGCGCCAACGACCCCGAGCAGCTGTGGCGGCTGCTGGCCGAGGGCTTCGACGGGGTGACCCCGTTCCCGGCGGACCGCGGCTGGCGGGTCGGGGACGCGTCCTACGCTCCGCGCGGCGGCTTCCTGGACGACGTCGCGGGCTTCGACGCCGAGCTGTTCGGGATCTCGCCGCGCGAGGCCCTGGTGATGGACCCGCAGCAGCGCATCCTGCTGGAGGCCTCCTGGGAGGCCTTCGAGGCGGCCGGACTGGTCGCCCCGGAGCTGCGCGGCTCCCCGACCGGCGTGTTCGTCGGGGCGTACGCCTCAACCTACGGTGTGGGCGCCCAGCTCCCGCCCGGCGCGGAGGGCTACCTGCTGACCGGGACCTCGATGAGCGTGGTCTCCGGCCGGGTGGCGTACACCTTCGGCCTGGAGGGCCCGGCCGTCACGGTGGACACCGCGTGCTCCTCCTCCCTGGTGGCGATGCACCTGGCGGCGCAGGCGCTGCGGCGGGGCGAGTGCGAGCTGGCGCTGGCCGGCGGCGTGGCCGTCCTGGCCGGTCCGAACATCTTCGCCGAGTTCGACCGGCAGGGCGGACTGGCCTCCGACGGCCGGTGCAAGCCCTTCGCCTCGGCGGCGGACGGCACCACGTGGTCCGAGGGCGTCGGGGTGCTGGTGCTGGAGCGGCTCTCCGACGCGCTGCGCAACGGCCGTGAGATCCACGCGGTGATCCGCGGCAGCGCGGTCAACCAGGACGGCGCCTCCAACGGGCTCACCGCCCCCAACGGGCCGTCCCAGCAGCGGGTGATCCGGCAGGCGCTGGCCGACTCCCGGCTGCTCGCCGCCGAGGTGGACGCGGTCGAGGCGCACGGCACCGGCACCAGCCTGGGCGACCCGATCGAGGCCCAGGCGCTGCTGGCGACCTACGGCCAGGACCGGCCGGCCGACCGGCCGCTGTGGCTGGGCTCGATCAAGTCCAACATCGGCCACACCCAGGCCGCGGCCGGCGTGGCGGGCGTCATCAAGATGGTGCAGGCGATGCGCCGCGGTGTCCTGCCCGCCACCCTGCACGTGGACGAGCCGACCCACCACGTGGACTGGTCGGCCGGGGCGGTCGAGCTGCTGACCGAGCCGCGCCCCTGGCCCGAGGCCGACCGGCCGCGCCGCGCGGGCGTCTCCTCCTTCGGCATCAGCGGCACCAACGCGCACATCATCCTGGAGTCCGCCCCGAGCCCGGCCGGGCCGACCACCACGGGCCACGGCCCGATGGAGCCGATCGGCGCGGGCCGCGGACCGGCGGGGCCGACGACCATGGGCGAGGGCCCGGTGGTGTGGCCGCTCTCCGGTGGGACCCAGGCCGCCCTGCGTGAGCAGGCGCGCTCCCTGCGCGCCCACCTCGCGGCGGCGCCCGCACCCGAACCGGCCGACGTGGCATGGTCGTTGGCCACCACCCGGGCCGAACTGGAGCACCGGGCCGTCGCCGTCGGACGGGACGGCGCGGACCTGCTGCGCCAGCTCGACCGGCTCGCGGCCGAGGAGGCGGCACCGGCGGCCCCGGGCGGCCCCGGGCGACTCGCCTTCCTCTTCACCGGGCAGGGCGCGCAGCGGGCCGGGATGGGCCGGGGGCTGTACGAGGCCTCCCCGGCGTTCGCGGCGGCGTTCGACGCGGTCTGCGCGGAGCTGGACCGGTGGCTCGACCGGCCGGTCAAGGACGTGGTCTTCGAGGGCGTCGACCTGGACCGGACGATGTGGGCGCAGGCCGGCCTGTTCGCCGTCGAGGTCGCCCTGTACCGCTGGGCGGAGTCCTGCGGCCTGGTCCCGGACTTCCTGCTGGGCCACTCGATCGGCGAGGTGGCCGCCGCCCATGCGGCGGGCGTGTTCTCCCTCGCCGACGCCTGCGCCCTGGTGGCCGCGCGCGGCCGGCTGATGCAGGCGCTGCCCGAGGGCGGCGCGATGCTCGCCGTGCAGGCCACCGAGGCCGAGGTGCGTTCGGAGATCGGTGACCGGCTGGACGTCGCCGCCGTCAACGGCCCGACCTCGGTGGTGGTTTCGGGTCCGACGGAGGTGGTCGAGGAGTTCGCCGGGCGCTGGGCGGCCGAGGGCCGCCGGACGAGCCGGCTGACCGTCTCGCACGCCTTCCACTCGGCCCTGATGGAGCCGATGCTGGCCGAATTCACCGAGGTGCTGGCCGGGTTGACCTTCGCCGAGCCGCGGATCCCGATCGTCTCCAACCTGACCGGCGCGGTGGTCGACCCCGGGGAGATCCGGACGCCCGGGTACTGGGCCCGCCATGTGCGCGGCACCGTCCGGTTCGCCGACGGCATCGCGCACCTGGCCGGCCGTGGCGTCACCCGCCACCTGGAGCTCGGCCCGGACGGCGTGCTGTGCGGCATGGCCCAGCAGTCCGTCACCGAGGGCGTGTTCGTCCCGGCGCTGCGCCGCGGCGAACCCGAGGAGGCCGGGACGGCGCTGCGCGCGCTCGGCCGGCTCTGGGCGGCCGGCGTCGAGGTCGACTGGCCGGCCGTGCTGCCGGCCGGACGCCGGGTGCCGCTGCCGACCTACGCCTTCCAGCGGACCAGGTTCTGGCTGGAGCCCGCCACCGGCGTGGGCGACGTGGGCGGCGTCGGCCAGAGCGCGGCGGACCACCCGCTGCTCGGCGCGACGGTCGCGCTGGCCGGCGGGGACGAGGTGCTGCTGACCGGAAGGCTGTCGCTCGCCACCCAGCCCTGGCTGGCGGACCACGCCGTCCTCGGCCGGGTGCTGGTGCCCGGGACGGCGTTCGTGGAGATGGCGCTGCGGGCCGGGGAGCAGGTCGGCTCGACGATCCTGCGCGAGCTGCTGGTGCAGTCCGCGCTGCCCCTGCCGGCCACCGGCGGGGTGCAGGTCCAGGTGCGGGTGGCCGCCCCGGAGGAGAACGGCGACCGCCGGGTGGAGATCCACGCCCGGCCGGACGAGGGCGAGGCGCCGTGGGTGCGTCACGCGACCGGCGTCCTGGGCGCCGAGGGCGCGGCGCGGGAACACGACCTCGCGGCGCAGGAGTACGACCTCGCGGCCTGGCCGCCGCCGGGCGCCGAACCACTGGCGCTGGACGGCTTCTACCCGGCCCTCGCCGAGGGCGGGTACGGCTACGGGCCGGCCTTCCAGGGGGTCCGGGCGGCCTGGCGCGAGGGCGCGACGGTCTACGCCGAGGTGGCACTGCCCGAGGAGGCGGCCGCGGCCGCGCCCGGGTTCGGGCTGCACCCGGCGCTGCTGGACGCGGCGCTGCACGTGATCGGCTTCGTCGAGGCCGGTGGCCCGGTGCCCCGTGTGCCGTTCGCCTGGACCGGCGTCCGGCTGCACGCCACCGGCGCCACGGTGCTGCGCGTCGCGGTCACCCCGACCGAGGACGGCGTGCTGATCCGGACCGCCGACGGGATCGGCGCGCCGGTGGCCTCCGTCGACTCGCTGGTGCTCCGCGAGACCGCCGTCGAACAGCTGCCGGAGACCGGTCGACAGCCCGGTCGGGACTGGCTGTTCGCGGTCGACTGGACGCCCGTGCCGATCCTGCCGCCGGTGGACGCCTCCGCGTGGTGGGTGCTCGCCGGGGACGAGACGCCGGCCGTGGCCGGGGTGCCGGGCGAGCGGATCGACTCGCTGGCGGGACTGCCCGCCGGGGCGCAGGCACCCCCGGTGGTGGTGCTGCCCCTCGTGGCCCGTCCCGCCGTCGACGCCACCGCCGCCGACACCGACACCGACACCGATGCCGCCGCCGACACCGTCGGCGACGCGGGTGCCGCGCTCCGGGCGGCCTCCGAGACGCTGGCGACCGTCCAGCAGTGGCTCGCCGACGAGCGGTTCGATTCCTCCCGGCTGGTGGTGCTGACCTCCGGCGCCGTCGACCCGGCCGGCCGGGTGCGCGACCTGCCCGGCGCGGCGGTCTGGGGCCTGCTGCGCTCGGCCCAGTCCGAGCACCCGGACCGGTTCGTCCTGGTCGACGCGGACCCCGCGGACGACGCCTGGCACCCGTACGCGACCGGTGCCGAACCGCAGCTGGCGGTCCGGGACGGGCGGGTGCTGGTGCCCCGTCTGGCCCGGGCGCGGGCCGGCGCCGCAGCGCCGGCCGACACCGCGGCGCGCCCCGGCACGGGAGCGCCGGCCGAACCCGGGGGCACCGTCCTGGTCACCGGCGGCACCGGCGTGCTCGGCGGACTGGTGGCCCGCCACCTGGCCGCGGCGTACGGCGTGCGGCACCTGCTGCTGCTCAGCCGGCGCGGTGCGGACAGCCCCGGAGCCGCCGAACTGACGGCGGAACTGGCCGCACTCGGCGCTCGCGCCGAGGTGGTGGCCTGCGACGCCGCCGACCGCGACGCGCTGGCCCGGGTGCTCGCCGCGATCCCGGCGGAGCGCCCGCTGCGCGGGGTGGTGCACACCGCCGGCGTGCTGGACGACGGCGTGGTCGAGTCGCTGACGCCCGACCGGGTCGCCACCGTGTTCCGTCCCAAGGCCGACGCGGCCGTCCACCTGCACGAGCTGACCGCGGGGACGGACCTGGACCTGTTCGTGCTGTTCTCCTCGGCGGCCGGCACCTTCGGCTCGCCCGGCCAGGCGAACTACGCGGCGGCCAACTCCTTCCTGGACGCCCTCGCGGCGCGGCGCCGGGCGCTCGGGCTGCCGGGCCTCTCGCTCGCCTGGGGCGTCTGGGCGGAGGCCAGCGCGATGACCGGGCACCTCGGCGACCGGGCCGCCCGGCTCGGCGACGGGCTGACCGCGGAACAGGGCCTCGCGCTCCTGGACGCGGCGCTGGCCACCGACCGCGCCCACCTGGTACCGGTCCGGCTCGACCTGCCGGCCCGGCCGGGCACCGCCGACAGCGCCGTCCCGGCCCTGCTGCGCGGACTGCTGCCCGGCGGCCCGCGCCGGGCGAGCGCGGCCGCCGACGGCCCCTCGCTGCCGCGGCAGCTGGCCGGCCGCACCCCCGCAGAGCAGGCCCGGATCGTCCTGGACGCCGTCCGGGCGGACGTCGCGCAGGTCCTCGGGCACGCCACGGCGGAGGCCGTCGCGCCCGACCGGGGCTTCGTCGACCTCGGCTTCGACTCGCTCACCGCGGTCGAACTGCGCAACCGGCTGTCCGCCCGAACCGGGCTGCGGCTGCCCGCGACGCTGGTGTTCGACCAGCCGTCGGCCGCCCGGGTCGCCGAGTACCTGACCGGGCGGATCGCCCCGCCGCGCACCTCGGCCGCCTCGCTCACCGACCGGGTGGAGCGGATCGAGGCCGAGCTGGCGGAGGCGGCCGAGGCGGAGCGGATCACGGTGGTCCGGCGCCTCCAGGCGCTGCTGGCCCGCTTCGAGGACGGCGCTCCCGCGGCCGGGTCGCCGGACGTGGTGGCCGGTCTGGACACCGCCACCGACGACGACCTCTTCGACTTCATCGACAAGGAACTGGGCGCCTCGTGACCCTGCTGCCGAACCCCTACCCGACACCCTGTGAGGCCTGACATGGCGGACGAGCAGAAACTGCGCGACTACCTCAAGCGCGTCACGGCCGAACTGCACCAGACCCGGCAACGGCTGCAGTCCGCCGAGTCGGCCGACCGCCAGCCGATCGCGATCGTCGGCATGGCCTGTCGGCTGCCCGGCGGCGTGGACGGCCCGGACGCGCTCTGGCGGCTGGTGTCCGAGGGCGTGGACGCCGTCTCCGCCTTCCCCGAGGACCGCGGCTGGGACGTCGGCGAGGACGCCGGATTCGCCCGCAGCGGCGGCTTCCTGCACGACGCGGACGGCTTCGACCCGACGCTGTTCGGCATCTCGCCGCGCGAGGCGACCGCCATGGACCCGCAGCACCGGCTGCTGCTGGAGGCCTGCTGGGAGGCGTGCGAGCGCGGCGGCGTCGACCCGTACGCGCTGCGCGGCAGCCGCACCGGGGTGTTCGCCGGGCTGATGTACCGGGACTACGCGGCCCGCATGATCGACATCCCGGAGGGGGTGGACGCCTACCTCGGCATCGGCAACATGAGCAGCGTCGCCACCGGCCGGATCTCCTACACCCTCGGCCTGGAGGGCCCGGCGGTCACCATCGACACCGCCTGCTCGTCCTCGCTGGTCGCCCTGCACCTGGCCTGCCAGTCGCTGCGCTCCGGCGAGACCACGATGGCCTTCGCGGGCGGCGCCACCGTGATGGCCTCCCCGGACACCTTCACCGGTTTCGCCCGGCAGGGCGGGCTCTCCTCGGACGGCCGCTGCAAGTCCTACGGCGCCGACGCGGACGGCACCGGCTGGGCCGAGGGCGTCGGGATGCTCCTGCTGGAGCGGCTCTCGGACGCCCGGCGGCTCGGCCACCAGGTGCTCGCGGTGGTCCGCGGCAGCGCGGTCAACCAGGACGGCGCCTCCAGCGGCCTGACCGCGCCCAACGGCCCCGCCCAGCAGCGGGTCATCGAGGACGCGCTGGCCAGTGCGCGGCTCACCACGCTGGACGTGGACGTCGTCGAGGGCCACGGCACCGGCACCCGGCTGGGCGACCCGATCGAGATCCAGGCCCTGCTGGCGACCTACGGTCAGGACCGGCCCGAGGACCGGCCGCTGCGGCTGGGCTCGGTGAAGTCCAACCTCGGGCACACCCAGGCCGCCGCCGGCGTGGCGGGCGTGATCAAGATGGTGCAGGCGATGCGCCACGGCACCATGCCGCGCAGCCTGCACGCCGACCAGCCGACCCCGCAGGTCGACTGGTCGGCCGGCGCGGTGCGGCTGCTGACCGAGGCCGAGCCCTGGCCCGAGCTGGACCGGCCGCGCCGCGCCGGCGTCTCCTCCTTCGGCATCAGCGGCACCAACGCCCACGTCGTCCTGGAGCAGGCCCCGGAGGCCGAGGCCCCGGCCGATCCCGGGCAGCCGGCCCCCGGCGTGGTGCCCTGGCTGCTGGCGGCCCGCACCACCGAGGCGCTGCGCGCCCAGGCCGGTCGGCTGCACGCCTTCGTCGCCGACACCGAGCCCGACCCGGTCGACGTCGGCCGCTCGCTGCTCTCCCGGGCGCCGCTGGAGCGGCGCGCCGTCGTGCTCGGCGCCGACCGGGACCGTCTGGCCGACGCGCTTGCCGCGCTGGCCGGGGACCTGCCCGACAAGGCCGTGGTCACCGGGGTGGCGGGGGAGGGCCGCAGCGCCTTCCTGTTCACCGGCCAGGGCGCCCAGCGGACCGGGATGGGCCGCGAGCTGTACGAGGCCTTCCCGGTGTTCCAACGGGCCTTCGACGCGGTCTGCGCCGAGCTGGACCCGCGCCTGGAACACTCCGTCAAGGACGTGGTGTTCGGCGGGAGCCGGGACCTCCACCAGACGGTGTGGGCCCAGGCCGGGCTGTTCGCGCTGGAGGTGGCCCTCTTCCGGCTGTTCGAGTCCTTCGGCGTGCTGCCGGACTTCCTGCTCGGCCACTCGATCGGCGAGGCGGCGGCGGCGCACTGCGCCGGGGTGCTGACCCTGGCGGACGCCTGCGCGCTGGTCGCCGCGCGCGGCCGGCTGATGCAGGCGCTCCCGGCCGGCGGGGCGATGCTCGCCGTGCAGGCCACCGAGCCCGAGGTGGCGGCGGCACTCGCGGCCGTCACCGGCACCGCGGACGTGGCCGCGCTCAACAGCCTCGGCTCGGCGGTGGTCTCGGGCACGGCGGACACCATCGACGAACTCGCCGCCCACTGGACGGCCGAGGGCCGCAAGACCAGTCGGCTGACGGTCTCGCACGCCTTCCACTCGGCCCTGATGGAGCCGATGCTGGACGAGTTCCGGGCCGTCCTCGCGACGCTCTCCTTCGCCGAGCCCCGCATCCCGATCGTCTCCACCCTCACCGGCGCGGTGGAGGACGAGCTGCTGCGCACCCCCGACTACTGGGCGCGGCAGGTCCGCGAGACCGTCCGCTTCGCCGACGGCGTCGAATGCCTCAAGGCCCAGGGGGTCGGCCGGTTCGTGGAACTCGGCCCCGACGGCGTGCTCACGGCGATGGCCCGCGAGAGCCTGCCCGAGTCGGCGCTCACCGCGACGGCGCTGCGCAGCAGCTGGCACGACACCGGGGTGTTCGTCACCGCGCTGGCCGACCTGTGGACCCGCGGCACCGCGGTCGACTGGCAGGTGCTCTTCGACGGCCACGGCCGCCGGGTCGAGCTGCCGGTCTACCCCTTCCAGCACGAGAAGTACTGGCTCCACGCGGTGGCCGCGCCGGCCGGCGGGCCCGTCGACCCGGGCCTCTGGGCGGCGCTGGCCGGCGAGGACGCCGACGCGATCGCCGACCGGCTCGACGTGACCGACCCCGGGGTCCGGGCCTCGCTGCGCACCGCGCTGCCGCTGCTGTCCGACTGGCACCGGCGCGATCGTGAGGAGGCCGAGGTCGCGGGCTGGCGCTACCACGTCGGCTGGGAGCCCGTCCCGGACGCCCCGGCCCCCGCCCTCACCGGCGACTGGCTGCTGGTCGTGCCCGCCGCGACGGCCGACGACGAGCGGGTGCGCGCCCACCGGGACGGCCTCACCCGGCACGGCGCCACGGTGGTGACGGTGCCGGTCGCGGCGGACGCCGCCGACCGGACCGACCTGGCCGTCCGGCTGCGGCAGGCCGTCGGCGACGGGCGGCGGCCCGCCGGAGTGCTCTCCCTGCTGGCGCTGGAGACCGGGCCGCACCCCGAGGTGCCGGCGCTCCCCGGGGGCACGGCCACCACGCTGCTGCTCGTCCAGGCCCTGCTGGACGCCGGGATCGACGGCCCGCTGTGGTGCGTGACCGAGGGCGCGGTGTCCACCGGCGACCACGAGCCGCCCGCCGAGCCGGGCCAGGCGCCGGTCTGGGGCCTGGGCCGGGTCGCCGCCCTGGAGCACCCGCAGCTGTGGGGCGGTCTGATCGACCTCCCCGCCGGGGCCGAGGAGGAGGACTTCGACGCGCTGGCCGGCCTGCTGACCGCCGCCGACGGCGAGGACCAGCTGGCGGTCCGCCCGGAGGGCGTCTTCGCCCGCCGGCTGCTGGCCGCCCCGACGGCTGACCCGGAGGCGCCCGCGTGGCAGCCGCGCGGCACCATCCTGGTGACCGGCGGCACCGGCGCGCTCGGCGGGCAGGTGGCCCGGTGGCTGGCCGCCGGCGGCGCCGAGCACCTGGTGCTGGTCAGCCGGGGCGGCCGCGGCGCCCCCGGGCTGGCCGGGCTGGAGGCCGAGCTGACGGAGCTCGGCGCCCGGGTCACGGTGGTCGCCTGCGACCTGTCGGACCGCGCGGACGCCGCCCGGCTGGTCGCCGAACTCGACGCGATGGAGCCGAAGTTGAGGGCCGTCGTGCACGCCTCGGGGGTCAGCGCCTCGGCGCCGCTCGCCGACACCACCTTCGCGGAACTCGACCGGACCGCGGCCGGCAAGGTCGCGGGCGCCCGGCACCTGGACGAACTGCTCGACCAGCGCCGGCTGGACGCGGTCGTGCACTTCTCCTCCATCGCGGGCGTCTGGGGCGTCGGCGAACAGGCCTGCTACGCGGCCGCCAACGCCTACCTCGACGCCCTGGCGCAGCGGCGCGACGCCGAGGGCGTGCGCGCGCTGGCCGTCGCCTGGGGGCCGTGGGACGGCGGCGGCATGGTCGACCAGGCGATCAAGGAGCCGATGCGCCGGCGCGGCATCTCGCTGCTGGCGCCGGACCGGGCGATGCACGCCCTGCAGCGGGCGCTGGACCTGGACACCGGAGCGGTCACCGTCGCCGACATCGCCTGGGAGCAGTTCGTCCCCGCGTTCACCGCGCTGCGGCCCAACCGGTTCTTCGCCGAACTGCCCGAGGTCCGGGCGCTCGCCGCGGTCACCGTCACCGAGGGCGAGGACCGGAACCGGCTCGGCGCCCTGCGCGAGCGGCTGGCCGCCCTGCCGGCCGCCGACCGCGAGCCCGTCCTGCTGGACCTGGTCCGCACCCACGCGGCCGTGGTGCTCGGGCACGACGGCCCGGCCGCGATCGACGTCGACCGGCCGTTCCGGGACTTCGGCTTCGACTCGCTGGCCGCCGTCGAACTGCGCAACCGGCTCGGCGAGGCCACCGGCCTGCCGCTGCCCGCCACCGTGGTGTTCGACCACCCGACGCCCGCGGTGCTGGCCGCCCACCTGCTGGGCGAGGCGCTGCCCGACGACGCGGCGGCGGCCCTGCCCTCCACGGCGGAGCTGGACCTGCTCGAAGAGGCGCTGCTGGCCCGGGCGGAGGACGACGTGGACCGGGTCCGGGTGGTCCTGCGGCTGGAGGCGCTGCTCACCCGCCACCGGGGCGCGGGCGGCGACGACCCGGTCGCCTTCGACGACCTGCGGGACCAGCTCAGCAGGGCCAGCAACGAAGAGCTCTTCGACGTGATCGACCGGGATCTCGGCCTCTCGTGAGCAGGGGTGCGTGGTGGCCGGGGACAATCTTGGAAGGCGGCAGTTTCGATGGCAGATGATGCGCGGCCGATGGCGGACGACGCCCAGCGGCTCCGCGACTACCTCACCCGGGTGGTCGCCGAGCTGCAACACACCCGCCGGCGGGTCCGGGACCTGGAGTCCGCGGCGGGCGAGCCGATCGCCATCGTCGGGATGAGTTGCCGCTACCCGGGCGACGTGCGCTCCCCGGACGACCTGTGGCGGCTGGTCAGCACCGGCCAGGACCCGATCGGTCCGCTGCCCGCGAACCGCGGCTGGGACCTCTCGCTGGCCGACGAGCCGTCCTGGGCGGGCGGATTCGTCGAGGACGCCGGGGAGTTCGACGCGGACCTGTTCGGGATCTCGCCGCGCGAGGCGCTGGCGATGGACCCGCAGCAGCGGCTGCTGCTGGAGACCTCCTGGAAGGCCTTCGAGGACGCCGGGCTCGACCCGCTGTCGCTGCGGGGTTCCAGCACCGGGGTCTTCGTCGGCGTCACCTCGGTCAGCTACGGCCCCGGGATGGACCTGCCGGAGGACGTGGCCGGCCACCTGATGACCGGCACCGCCTCCAGCATCGCCTCCGGCCGGGTGTCGTACACCTTCGGCCTGGAGGGCCCGGCGGTCACCGTGGACACCGCCTGCTCCTCCTCCCTGGTCGCGCTGCACCTGGCCGTCCAGTCGCTGCGCGAGGGCGGTTGCGACCTGGCGCTGGTCGGCGGCGTCACGGTGATGACCACCCCGATGCAGATCGTCGAGTTCGGCCGCCAGGGCGGTCTGGCCTCGGACGGCCGCTGCAAGGCGTTCTCCGACGAGGCCGACGGCGCGGGCTGGTCCGAGGGCATCGGCCTGCTGCTGGTCGAACGGCTCAGCGACGCTCGGCGCCGCGGCCACCAGGTGCTCGCGGTGGTCCGCGGCAGCGCGATCAACCAGGACGGCGCCTCCAACGGTCTCACCGCCCCGAACGGCCCGGCGCAGGAACGGGTGATCCGACGGGCGCTGGCCAACGCCCGGCTGAGCGTCGAGGACGTGGACGCCGTGGAGGGCCACGGCACCGGCACCCGGCTCGGCGACCCGATCGAGGCCCGGGCGCTGCTGGCCACCTACGGGCGCGGCCGCTCCGCCGAACGCCCGCTCTGGCTCGGCTCGATCAAGTCCAACATCGGCCACACCCAGTCCGCCGCCGGGGTGGCGGGCGTCATCAAGATGGTCATGGCGATGCGCGACGGCACCCTGCCGCCCACGCTGCACGCGCGACGGCCCTCCGCCCAGGTCGACTGGTCGCCCGGCACGGTCCGGCTGCTGACCGAGCCGCGGCCGTGGCCGGCCGCCGACCGGCCCCGCCGCTCGGCGGTCTCCTCGTTCGGGATGAGCGGCACCAACGCCCACGTCATCCTGGAGCAGGCCCCGGAGCCCGAGCCCGCCGCCGCCCCCGAGGGCACCGCCCCCGCCGAGGGCACCGGGCCCGCGCTCACCACCGGCCCGCTGCCGTGGCCGCTGGCCGCGAAGACGGCGGACGGGCTGCGCGGCCAGGCCGTCCGGCTGCGCGACGCCATGACCGCGGACGACGCCCCGCGGCCGGTGGACGTCGCCCGCTCCCTGCTGACCCGGGCCGCGCTGCCCAGCCGCGCCGTGGTGCTCGGCGCCGAGCGCGCGGAACTGCTGGCCGGCCTGCAGGCGCTGGCCGACGGGGAGTCGGCGGCCAACCTGGTGCGCGGCGAGGCCGCCGGCGGCACCGGGGTGGTCTTCGTCTTCCCCGGCCAGGGCAGCCAGTGGGCCGCGATGGCCCGTGAACTCCGGGACGCCTCACCGGCGTTCCGGCAGCGGCTGGAGCAGTGCGAGGCGGCGCTCGCGCCGTACGTCCCCTGGTCGCTGTCCGAGGTGCTGGGCGGCGCGCCGGACGCCCCCGACCTGAGCCGGGTGGACGTCGTCCAGCCGGTGCTCTGGGCGGTCATGGTGTCGCTGGCCGAGGCCTGGCGCTCGGTCGGCGTCCGCCCGGCCGCGGTCGTCGGCCACTCCCAGGGCGAGATCGCCGCGGCCTGCGTCGCCGGCGGCCTGACGCTGGAGGACGGTGCCCGGGTCGTGGCGCTGCGCAGCCGGGCGCTCGCCGCCCTCGCGGGCCGCGGCGGCATGGTCTCGCTGCCCGTCGGCCGGGAGCGGGCCACCGAGCTGATCGCCCCCTGGGGCGAGGGCCTCTGCGTCGCGGCGGAGAACGGCCCCGCCTCCACCGTGGTCTCCGGCGAGGCCGGCCCCGTCGAGGAGCTGCTGGCGCTCTGCGAGGCCCGGGAGGTGCGCGCCCGTCGCATCCCGGTGGACTACGCCTCGCACTCCCCGCAGGTCGAGGAGCTGCGCGAGCGCATCCTCGCCGACCTCGCGCCGATCACCCCCGGCTCCAGCGGCATCGCCTTCTACTCGACCGTCACCGGCGCGCCGATCGACACCGCGCGGATGGACGCCGGCTACTGGTACGACAACCTGCGCTCCACCGTCCGCTTCGAGCAGGCCACCCGCGCCCTGCTGGCCGACGGCCGCTCGGTGTTCGTGGAGAGCAGCCCGCACCCGGTGCTCACCATCGGCATCCAGGACACCGCGGACCAGGCAGGCACCCCGGTGACGGTCACCGGCACGCTGCGCCGCGAGGACGGCGGCCCGGACCGCCTCCTGGCGGGCGCCGCCGAGCTGTGGACCGCCGGGGTCGCCGTCGACTGGTCGGCGGCCTTCGCCGGCGGCACGCGCACCGCGCTGCCCACGTACGCCTTCCAGCGCCGCCGCTACTGGCCCGACCCGCTGCCCGCCCGGGCGCGGGCGGCCGGGGGCGGCGACCCCGCCGAGAGCGGGTTCTGGGACGCCGTCGAGCGCGGCGACGCCGAGGAACTGGCCGCCACCCTGCGGCTGGACGAGGCGCCCGGGGTCCTGGACGCGGTGCTGCCCGCGCTGGCCGGCTGGCACCGCGGCCGCCGCCGGGGGGCGACCGTCGACTCCTGGCGCTACCGGGTCACCTGGACCCCCGTCCCCGACCTGCCCGCGCACCCCCGGCTGGGCGGCCGCTGGCTGCTCGCCCTCCCGGAGGGCGGGAACGGCGGGGAGGTCGCCGACCTGCTGCGCTCGGCCGGGGCCGAGGTGGTCGAGCTGACCGTCGCCGCCGACGCCGACCGTACGGAGCTCGCCGAACGGCTGAGCGCCGTCGGCTCCGCCACGGGTGCGGTCTCGCTGCTGGCGAGCGCCGAGGACGCACCGCAGGCCCCGGCCGGGCCGGCCGCGACCGTCACCCTGCTCCAGGCCCTCGGCGACGCCGACCTCGACGCGCCGCTCTGGTCGCTCACCGGCGGCGCGGTGTCGATCGGCCGCGCGGACCCGTTGCGCAGCCCCGTCCAGGCGCTGGCCTGGGGCCTCGGCCGGGTCGCCGCGCTGGAGTACCCGCGCCGCTGGGGCGGGCTGATCGACCTTCCGGCCGTCCTGGACGCCCGGGCCGGAGCCCGGCTGGTGGCGCTGCTCGGCGGCGCCGCCGGGGACGAGGACCAACTCGCCGTGCGCGGCTCCGGGGTGTTCGCCCGCCGCCTGGCCCGCGCCCCGCGCGCGGCCGGGACGACGCTCGAACTGCCCGGCTCGGTGCTGGTCACCGGCGGTACCGGCGCGCTCGGCGCGGTCGTCGCCCGCTGGCTGGCCGGCCGCGGCGTGCCGCACCTGACCCTGCTCGGCCGGCGCGGCACGGCGGCGCCGGGCGTGGCGGACCTGGTCGCGGAGCTGACCGCGCTGGGCACCCGGGTGACCGTGGCCGCCTGCGACCTGACCGACCGGGAGTCGCTGGCCGGCGTGCTGGCGCGGATCCCGGCGGAGTTCCCGCTGGTCGGCGTGGTGCACGCGGCCGGCGTCGGCCAGGCCATGATGCTGGACCGCACCGGCCCGGCGGAGCTGGCCGAGGTGCTCGGCGGCAAGGTCGCCGGCGCGCTGCACCTGGACGAGCTGACCCGGGGCCTGGACCTGCGGATGTTCGTCACCTTCGGTTCGGGCGCCGGGATCTGGGGCAGCGGCGGCCAGGCGGCCTACGCGGCCGCGAACGCCTACCTGGACGCGCTGGTCCTCCGGCGCCGGGCCGAGGGCCTGCCCGGCACCTCGGTCTCCTGGGGCGCCTGGGGCGAGGTGGGCATGGTGTCGACCGACGCCGTCCGTGACCACCTGCGCGAGCGCGGCATGGTGCCGATGGACCCGGACCTGGCGATCGAGGCGCTGGCCGGGGCCGTCGACGCGGGCGAGGACTGCCTGACCGTCGCCGACATCGACTGGCCCCGCTTCGTCGACACCTTCACCGCCACCCGGGTCAGCCCGCTGCTGGCCGACCTCCCCGAGGCGCGGACGGCGGACGAGGAGCCGGCCGGCGAGGACCGGCGCCCGGACCTCGGCCGCCGGCTCGCCCCGCTGCCCGAGGCGCAGCGACGACAGATCCTGCTGGACCTGGTCCGCACCGAGGTCGCCGCCGTGCTCAAGCACCCGGACGTCCGGGCCGTCGAGGCCGCGCGGACCTTCAAGGACCTGGGCTTCGAGTCGCTCACGGCGGTCGAGCTGCGCAACCGGCTGAACCGGGAGACCGGCCTGCGGCTGCCCGCGACCATGGTGTTCGACCACCCGACGCCGACCGCCCTGGTGGCCTACCTGGAACGGGAGTTGGACCTCGGAGCCGAGGCGGGCCCGGCCGGCGCCGAGCCGGCGGCGGCCCCGGCCGGCCTGGACGAGCCGATCGCGATCGTCGGCATCGGCTGCCGTTTCCCCGGCGGCGTCCGCTCGCCCGGGGACCTGTGGACCCTGGTGGCCGACGGCGCCGACGCGCTCTCCTCCTTCCCCGTCGACCGCGGCTGGCCGGACCGGGTGCCGGGCGTGGACAACGCCGTCGGCGGCTTCGTGGACGACGCCACCGAGTTCGACGCCGGGCTGTTCGGTATCTCGCCGCGCGAGGCGCTGGCGATGGACCCGCAGCAGCGGCTGCTGCTGGAGGCGTCCTGGGAGGCCTTCGAGGACGCCGGCATCGATCCGCACGAGGTGCGCGGCAGCCGGACGGGCGTCTTCGCGGGCGCCTCGTCCTCGGGCTACGGCCACGGCCAGCTGCTCGACGGGGTCGAGGGGCATGTGCTGTCCGGCACCGCCAACAGCGTGATCTCGGGCCGCGTCTCGTACGTGTTCGGCCTGGAGGGTCCGGCGGTCACGGTGGACACGGCCTGCTCGTCCTCGCTGGTGGCGCTGCACCTCGCGGTGCAGGCGCTGCGGGTGGGCGAGTGCGGCATGGCGCTGGCCGGCGGCGTCGCCGTGATGGTGAACGCCGGCGCGTTCGGCGAGTTCAACCGGCAGGGCGGCCTGGCCTCGGACGGCCGCTGCAAGGCGTTCGCGGCCGCGGCGGACGGTACGGGCTGGGGCGAGGGCGTCGGCGTGCTGGTGCTGGAGCGGCTGTCGGACGCCCGGCGCAACGGGCACCAGGTGCTCGCGGTGGTCCGGGGGAGCGCCGTCAACCAGGACGGTGCGTCCAACGGCCTCACCGCGCCGAACGGGCCGTCACAGGAGCGGGTGATCCGGCAGGCGCTGGCCAACGCGGGGCTGTCGGTCTCGGACGTGGACGCCGTCGAGGCGCACGGGACGGGGACCCGGCTCGGGGACCCGATCGAGGCGCAGGCGCTGCTGGCCACCTACGGCCGGGGCCGCGACGGCGAGCCGCTCTGGCTGGGATCGGTGAAGTCCAACCTGGGCCACACCCAGGCCGCCGCCGGTGTGGCGGGCGTGATCAAGGCCGTGCAGGCGATGCGCAACGGTGTGCTGCCGGCCACCCTGCACGTGGACGAGCCGACGCCGCAGGTGGACTGGTCGGCGGGCGCGGTGGAGCTGCTGACCGAGGCCCGGCCGTGGCCGGAGGCCGGTCGCCCGCGCCGGGCGGGCGTCTCCGCCTTCGGGATCAGCGGGACCAACGCCCATGTGGTGCTGGAGCAGGCTCCGGCCGAGGAGCAGGTGCCGGTCGAGGAGGTGACGGGCCCGACGCCGTGGGTGGTGTCGGCGCAGAGCGCCGGGGCCCTGAAGGCCCAGGCGGCCCGGCTGGCCGGGCAGTTGGAGTCCGGGGCGTTGGAGTCCGGGGCCCGCCCGCAGGACGTGGCGTGGTCGCTGGCGACCGGGCGGGCCGCGCTGGCCCACCGTGCGGTGGTGCTCGGCGACGACCGGGCGGCGCTGCTGGACGGCCTGCTCGCGCTGGCGGACGGCCGCCCCTCGGGCGGGGTCGTCAGCGGTGTCGTGGCGGAGGGCCGCACGGCGTTCCTGTTCACGGGGCAGGGTGCGCAGCGGGTCGGCATGGGCCGGGAGTTGTACGAAGCCTTCCCGGTGTTCGCCGGGGCGTTCGACACGGTCTGCGCGGAGTTCGACCTGCTGCTGGACCGGCCGGTCCGGGACGTGGTGTTCGCGGGTGCGGAGGATCTGGACCGGACGGTGTGGGCGCAGGCCGGGCTGTTCGCGGTCGAGGTGGCGTCCTTCCGGCTGCTCGAATCCTGGGGCGTGGTCCCGGACGTGCTGCTCGGCCACTCGATCGGCGAGGTGGCGGCCACCCATGTGGCGGGCGTCCTCTCGCTGCCGGACGCGTGCGCCCTGGTGGCGGCGCGCGGCCGGCTGATGGACGCGCTGCCCGAGGGCGGCGCGATGCTCGCCGTCCAGGCCACCGAGGCCGAGGTCCGTGACGCGGTCGGCGGCCGCCTGGACGTCGCGGCCGTCAACGGCCCGACCTCCGTGGTGGTCTCCGGGCCGGTCGAAACGATCGAGGAGTACGCCGCCCGCTGGTCGGCCGAGGGCCGCAAGATCCGCCGGCTGACCGTCTCGCACGCCTTCCACTCGGCCCTGATGGAGCCGATGCTCGACGAATTCGCCGCCGTCCTCGCGAAGTTGACCTTCGCCGAGCCGAGGATCCCGGTCGTCTCCACCCTGACCGGCGAGATCGCCGAGCCGGGCCTGCTCGCCACCCCCGAGTACTGGGTGCGCCAGGTCCGGGAGGCCGTCCGCTTCGCCGACGGCGTCGACGCCCTGCACCGCCAGGGCGTCACCCGCTACGTCGAGCTGGGCCCGGACGCCGTGCTGTGCGGCCTGGCCGGTCAGGCCGTGGGGGAGGCCGTGTTCGCGCCGCTGCTGCGCCCCGGCCGGGACGAGCGGGAGACCGTCCTGCGGGCGCTCGCCGCCCTGTGGGCGGCCGGGGCCGGGCTCGACTGGTCCGCGGTGCTGCCCGCCGGCCGTCGGGTCGCCCTGCCGACGTACGCCTTCCAGCGCGAGCGCTACTGGCCGCGCTCCCTCGACCTGGGGAGCCTCACGGCCGACCCGGCCGAGACCCGGTTCTGGCAGGCGGTCGAGAACCAGGACCTGGACGGCCTGGCCGAGGCCCTGGAGATCGACCGGGCGCCCGAGGAGCTGGCGTCCGTCCTGCCGGTGCTGTCCTCCTGGCGGCAGCGCCGCCAGGTCGACTCGGTGGTGGACTCCTGGCGCTACGAGGTGGTCTGGAAGCCGCTGACCGGAGTGACGGAGTCCTCCCTGTCGGGCCGTTGGCTGCTGGTGACGGCCGAGGACGCACCTTCGGCCGCCGTCGAGGCGGCGCTTCGGGCCGCCGGCGCGGACGTGGTGACGCTGGCCGGCGAGGGCCTCGGCCGGCGGGAACTGGCCGACCGCATCCGCGCGTCGGTCCCGGAGGGCGAGCCCGCCGGGGTGGTCTCGCTGCTCGCCTCGGCCGAGGGGCCGCAGGCGGAGGGCTCGCAGGTGTCCTCCGGCGTGGCCGGGACGCTGACGCTGGTCCAGGCACTGGGCGACGCGGGCGTCAGGGCGAAGCTGTGGTCGGCGACCGTCGGTGCGGTGTCGGTGGGCCGGGCGGACCGGTCCGTGAGCCCGGCGCAGGCGCAGATCTGGGGTCTGGGCCGGGTGGCCGCACTGGAACTGCCGGACCTGTGGGGCGGGTTGGTCGACCTTCCGCCGGTGCTGGACGAGCGGGCCGGCCGCCGGCTGGTGGCGGTGCTCGGCGGTGCCGAGGACCAGGTGGCCGTGCGCTCCTCGGGCGTCTACGGGCGCCGGGTGGTGCGGGCCGCGCAGCGGAGCGGCCGCGGCGGCGTTTGGACCCCGTCCGGGACGGTGCTGGTGACCGGTGGTCTGGGTGCGCTGGGCGCGGAGGTGGCGCGTTGGCTGGCCGGGCGCGGGGTGCCGCACCTGGTGCTGACCGGCCGTCGTGGCGATCGGACGCCGGGCGTCGCCGAGCTGGTGGCCGAACTGACCGGTCTGGGTGCCCGGGTGACGGTCGCCGCCTGTGACGTGGCGGACCGCGACGCGGTCGCCGCCGTCCTGGCCGCGGTGCCCGCCGAGCTGCCGCTCACGGGCGTGGTGCACACCGCGGGCGTGGTGGACGACGGCGTGCTGGACGGCGAGACGGTCGAGCGGTTCGAGCCGGTCTTCGCCGGAAAGGTCGGCGGCGCCGATCTGCTGGACGAGCTGACGGCCGGTCCGGAGCTCGATCTGTTCGTGGTCTTCTCCTCGGTCGCGGCGACCTGGGGCAGTGGTGGTCAGGGCGCCTACGCGGCGGCCAACGCCCACCTGGACGCGCTGGTGCAGCGGCGCCGGGCGCGGGGTCTGCGGGGCACGTCGGTGGCCTGGGGCCCGTGGGCCGGTGAGGGCATGGCCGCCCAGGGCGATGCCGCCGAGCAGCTGCGCCGCCGTGGCCTGGCCGTGATGGACCCGGAGTTGGCGGTGTCGGCCCTGGCGCGGGCGGTGGACGCGGACGAGGTCTGTGTGACCGTCGCGGACGTGGACTGGCAGCTGTTCGCGCCGGCCTTCACGGCCGTGCGCACCAGCCGGCTGCTGGCGGAGCTGCCGGAGGCCGTCGGCGCGCAGGCGCCGGTGGTCGAGAGCGTGGAGCGGTCCTCGGGGTTCCGGGAGCGGCTGGCGGAGACCGCGGCCGGGCGCCGGGAGCGGATGCTGGTGGACCTGGTCCGGACCGGTGCGGCCGCCGTCCTCGGGCACGTTTCGATGGAGGCCGTGGACGCCGGTCAGGCGTTCCGCGACCTCGGCTTCGACTCGCTGACGGCGGTGGCGCTGCGGAACCTGCTGGTGAAGGAGACCGGGCTCTCGCTGTCGGCCACGCTGGTGTTCGACTATCCGACGCCGGTGGTGCTGGCGCGGCATCTGGCCGGGGAACTGCTGGAGTCGGTGCCCGAGGCGGCGGTGGCCGCGGAGGTGCCGCGCGCGGTGCTGTCCGCCGCTGAGGACCCGGTCGTGATCGTGGGCATGAGCGCCCGCTATCCGGGCGGGGTGCGTTCGGCGGCCGGGCTGTGGGACCTGGTGGCCGCCGGGGCGGACGGGGTCACCGGCTTCCCGACGGACCGGGGTTGGCCGCTCGACGCGGTCGGCGCCGCGGCGGCGCGCGGCGGCTTCGTGGAGAGCGTGACGGAGTTCGACGCCGGGCTGTTCGCGATCTCGCCGCGCGAGGCGCTGGCGATGGACCCGCAGCAGCGGATCCTGCTGGAGGCCTCCTGGGAGGCCTTCGAGGACGCCGGGATCGACCCGCGCTCGGTGCGCGGCGAGCAGATCGGCGTCTTCGTCGGAGCCTCCAACTCCGGCTACGGTGCCGCCGGCGGCCTGGAGGAGGTCCAGGGCCATGTGCTGGCCGGGACGGCGAACAGCGTGATCTCCGGCCGGGTGGCGTACGCCTTCGGTCTGGAGGGTCCGGCCGTCACCGTCGACACGGCCTGTTCCTCCTCGCTGGTGGCCCTGCACTGGGCGGCGCAGGCGCTGCGCGAGGGCGACTGCGGGCTCGCGCTGGCCGGCGGTGTCACCGTGCTGGCCACCCCCGGGGTGTTCGGCGAGTTCGACCGCCAGGGCGGCCTGGCCGCCGACGGCCGCTGCAAGGCCTTCGCGGCCGGCGCGGACGGCACGGGCTGGGGCGAGGGCGTCGGTCTTCTGGTGCTGGAGCGGCTCTCGGACGCGCGCCGCAACGGGCACGAGGTGCTCGCGGTGGTCCGGGGCAGCGCGGTCAACCAGGACGGCGCCTCCAACGGTCTGACCGCTCCGAACGGGCCCGCCCAGCAGCGGGTGATCCGGCAGGCGCTGGCGAGTGCCGGGCTGTCGGCCGCCGAGGTGGACGCCGTCGAGGCGCACGGCACGGGCACGGTGCTGGGCGACCCGATCGAGGCCCAGGCGCTGCTGGCCACCTACGGCCGGGACCGCGACGGCGAGCCGCTCTGGCTCGGCTCGGTGAAGTCCAACATCGGCCACACCCAGGCCGCGGCGGGCGTCGCGGGCGTGATCAAGATGGTGCAGGCGATGCGCCACGGGGTGCTCCCGGCGACCCTGCACGTGGACGAGCCCACCGCCGAGGTGGACTGGTCGGCGGGCGCGGTGGAACTGCTCACCGAGGCGCGCTCCTGGCCCGAGCTGGACCGGCCGCGCCGCGCCGGGGTGTCCTCCTTCGGCATCAGCGGCACCAACGCCCATGTGATCATCGAACGCCCCGAGCCCGAGCCGGTGCCCGAGCCGGTGCCCGCGCCGGGGGCGGGGGCCGGCCTCGGCCCCGTCCCGTGGGCGCTGTCCGCCCGCACCGCCGAGGGGCTGCGCGGTCAGGCCGAACGGCTGCGCGAGCACGTGCGGGAGCACGGGACGGCGGACCTCCGGGACGTCGGCCGCGCCCTGGCCACCACCCGCGCCGCGCTGGAGCACCGGGTGGTCGTCGTCGGCTCCGACCGCGAGGAACTGCTGCGCGGGCTGGCCGCCGTCGTCGACGGCGCGCCGAGCGCGGCCGTGGTCTCCGAGCGCGCGGGCGACGGCCGGGTGGCGTTCCTGTTCACCGGCCAGGGTGCGCAGCGCGCCGGGATGGGACGTGACCTCCACGCCCGCCACCCGGTGTTCGCGGAGGCCTTCGACGCGGTCTGCGCGGAGTTCGACCTGCTGCTCGACCGCTCGGTCAAGGACGTGGTGTTCGACGGCGTCGAGGACCTGGACCGTACGGTGTGGGCGCAGGCCGGGCTGTTCGCGGTCGAGGTGGCGCTGTTCCGGTTGCTCGAATCCTGGGGCGTGGTCCCGGAGTTGATGCTCGGCCACTCGATCGGCGAGATCGCCGCGGCGCACTGCGCCGGGGTGTTCCCGCTGCCGGACGCGTGCGCCCTGGTGGCCGCGCGCGGCCGGCTGATGGAGGCACTGCCCGAGGGCGGGGCGATGCTGGCGGTCCAGGCCACCGAGGCCGAGGTCCGCGAGGCGATCGGCGGCCGCCTGGACGTCGCGGCCGTCAACGGCCCGGCCGCCGTGGTGCTCTCCGGCCCCGTCGAGGTGGTCGAGGAGTTCGCCGCGCGCTGGTCGGCGGCCGGGGTGAGGACGCGCCGACTGGCCGTCTCGCACGCCTTCCACTCGGCCCTGATGGAGCCGATGCTGGACGACTTCGCGGCCGTCCTGAAGGGCCTGGCCTTCAGTGAGCCGGGCATCCCGGTGGTCTCCGCCCTGACCGGCGGGATCGCCGGGCCCGGCCTGCTCACCACCCCCGACTACTGGGTGCGCCAGGTCCGCGAGGCCGTCCGCTTCGCCGACGGCGTCGAGACCCTGCACCGCCAGGGCCTGACCCGGTTCGTCGAACTGGGCCCCGACGGCGTGCTGTCCGCGCTGGTGGCCCGGATCGTCCCGGACGCCGTCGGCGTGCCCCTGCTGCGCGAGGGACGGGACCACGTGCCGTCCGCCGTCGGGCGGCTCTGGGCGGCCGGCGTGCCGGTGGACTGGGCGGCCGTGCTGCCCGGTGGCCGGCGGGTGGACCTGCCGACCTACGCCTTCCAGCGGGACCGCTACTGGCCGGAGCCGGCGGCGGCGGCGCAGCCCGTCGACCCGGCGGAGGAACGGTTCTGGGAGGCGGTCGAGCGCGAGGACCTCGGCGAGCTGGCCGAGACCCTGGACGCCCGACCGGAGGCCGTCGGGACGGCGCTGACCGCGCTGTCCTCCTGGCGTCGCCGCCGTCGCCAGGACGCCCGCACCGACGCCTGGCGCCACCGGGTGCTGTGGCAGCCGGCCGCCGCGCCGTCCGGCCGGGCCGTACTGGACGGGACCTGGCTGGTCGTCGCCCCGGAGGGCGAGGAGCTGGCGGCCGAGGCGCAGAGCAGCCTGGTCGCCGCCGGGGCCCGGACGCTGCGGCTGGCCGTCGACGGCGACGCGGGCGATGCGGGTGACGGAACCCACGGAACCCACGGAACCCACGGGACGGACCGCGCGGCGCTGGCCGCGCGGCTGCGGACCGTGCTCGACGGGGCCGGTGCGCTCGCCGGCGTGCTCGCGGTGCCCGGTGACCGGGTCGCCGAGCTGGCGACGCTCGCCCAGGCCCTGGACGACACCGGTCTGACGGCCCCGCTGTGGGCGGTCACCGCCGGTGCGGTGTCGACCGGCCCGGCGGACCCGCCGGCCGACCCGGGCCAGGCCACCGTCTGGGGCCTCAGCCGCGGCCTCGACCTGGCCGGTCCGGACTGCTGGGGCGGAATCGTCGACCTCCCGGTGCGCCGGGACGCCGCCGCCTGGGACCGCCTCGCGCAGGCGCTCACCGGACCGGAGCAGGAGGCCGCGATCCGTGACGGGCGGGTCTTCGTCCGCCGGCTGGTCCCGGCCCCGGCCGGGGCGGCGGCCGGGCAGGTGCGGTGGCCGGACACCGGCACCGTCCTGGTCACCGGCGGCACCGGGGCGCTCGGCCGGCGGGTCGCCCGCCGGCTGGCCGACCTGGGCGTGCCGCGCCTGCTGCTGGTCGGCCGGCGCGGTGAGCGGGCGCCCGGCGTCGCCGACCTGCTCGCCGAGCTGCGGGCGGCCGGAACCGAGGCGACGGTGGCGGCCTGCGACGTCGCCGACCGGGCGGCGCTCGCCGGGCTGCTCGCCGCGGTCCCCGCCGAGCACCCGCTCACCGCGGTGGTGCACGCGGCCGGGGTCGGCGACGACACCACGGCCGACGCGCTCACCCCGGAGCGGATCGCCGAGGTGCTGCGGCCCACCGTGGACGGCGCCCGCCACCTGCACGAGCTGACCTCGGGTCTGGATCTGAGCGCCTTCGTGCTGTTCTCCTCGGTGGCCGGGGTCTGGGGCGCCGCCCAGCCCGCCCGGGCGGCGGCCAACGCCTACCTGGACGCGCTGGCCGAGGCCCGCCGGGCCGCCGGCCTGGCGGCCACCTCGATCGCCTGGGGGCCGTGGGCCGCCGCCGACGGGCTGACCGCCGACGCCGCCGGCCTGCTGGCCCGCACCGGGCTGCGGGCGCTGGACCCGGACGCGGCGCTCGACCTGCTCGCCCGTCTGCCCAGGGAGGCCTGCCTCACCGTCGCGGACGTCGACTGGGAGCGCTTCGCCGCCTCGTACACGCTCAGCCGGCCGCGCCGGCTGCTGGACGGGGTCCCGGCCGCACGGCGCACCGCCGGCGCGGCCGACGAGCCGGTGCCGGCGGACGCGGCGGCGCTGCGCGAGCGGCTCGCCGGGCTGCCGGACGAGGAGCGGCACCGGGCCGTGCTCGACCTGGTCCGCGCCCACGCCGCCGGCGTGCTCGGGCACGACGGCGCCGAGGCGGTCGCACCGGAGCGGCCGTTCCTGGAACTGGGCGTCAACTCGCTCAGCGCGATCGAGCTGCGCGACCGGCTCCGGACGGCCGTCGGGGTGCCGCTGGAGAGCACCGTGGTGTTCGACAGCGGGACCGCGGCCGAGCTGGCCCGGCGGGTCCTGGCGGCCCTCGGCGGGTCCGCCGCCGCCGAGCCACGCGAGCAGACCGGGATCCTGCGCACCCTGTACGCCGAGTCGATGCGGCAGAACAAGCTCCACAAGTACATGGAGTTCCTGTCCGACGCGGCCTCCTACCGGCCGATGTTCGACTCGCCCGAGGAGGTCACCGAGCCGCCCGCGCCGGTCTTCCTGGCGCGCGGGCCGAAGCGGCCGCGGGTGGTCTGCCACACCGGCATGTCGGCGCTCGGCGGCGTGCACGAGTTCGCCCGCTTCGCCGCCTCCTTCAACGGCAGCCACGACGTGATCGCGCTGCCGCTGCCCGGCTACCGGGACGGGGAGCAGCTGCCGGCCGGCCTGGAGGCCTCGCTGGACTGGCAGGCCAGGACACTGGTCGAGGTCGCCGGGGACGCTCCGTTCGTGCTCCTCGGACACTCCGGCGGCGGGCTGCTCGCCCACGCGCTGACCCGCCGGCTGGAGGCGATGGGCGTGCCGGTGGCCGGCGTGGTCCTGGTGGACACCTATCCGATGGACCGTCCGATGCACCAGGAGTGGCTGTCGGAGCTGACCGAGGGCACCTTCGGGCGTGAGGAGCTGGCCGTGCCGATGACCGACACCCGGCTCACCGCCCAGGCCTGGTACGGCCGGATGTACCTCGGCTTCCGGGCCGAGGAGGTCGCCGCCGCCACCCTGGTGGTCCGGGCCTCCGACCCGATCGGCGAGTGGACCCGGGAGGACGACTGGCGCGCCACCTGGGACCGGCCGCACCGTACGGTGGACGTCCCCGGCAACCACTTCACGGTGATGATGGAACACGGCGCCACGACCGCCGCGGCCGTCCGGGAGTGGCTGGACACCCTGGTCGAGCCCGGTGCGCAGGCCGCCGAAGGGTGACCGGACGCGGGTGCCCCCCCGGCCGGCCGGGAACGCGCCCCCCCCGGGGGCACCCCCGCGCCCCCGCCCCCCCCCGGCCCCGCCCCCCCCCCCCCCCCGCCCGTGGGCCCCCACACCAAAGAAAAAA
>NZ_JBSHBN010000120.1:0-28274 GCF_053612025.1 Kitasatospora sp. NPDC054768 | reverse complement strand
TGACGCCATGTCACCACCCGGAGCGCGGAGAACACCGAAACTGTGACGCGAAGCGCCTCACGTGGCGACCGCAGATCTCAAGACCAGCTCACTAGGTCTGCCCGGCCCGCAGGTGCCGTCCGCGATAGCCGCCTGTCTCCATGAACGTCGACTGCATGCCGGAGCTGCACTGGACGTTCGGTTACCCGGCGGTGGTGGCTTTCACCGCCACCGTCTGGGTGTTCATCTTCCGGGCGTTCCGCCGCAACGACTGGCTGTGAGTCGGCGTCGGACTCGCGGGGCCGGCACCGGTGGGGTTCGCTGCGGGTCCGAGCCGTGGCCGTGTGCGATCGGGCACGTCTACACCTCGATGTGCGAGCCCATGATGACGGTGCGGTCGCGGGGGAGGCCGAAGTACTCGGCGGCGTCGGCGGTGATGTAGGAGGTGGCGATGAACAGGCGCTTGCGCCAGGGCGCCATCGTCGGCTGCTTCCCGCGCCGCAGCTCGATCTTCGACAGGAAGTAGGACGCCTGGTCGAGCCGCAGGCGGCCCTCGGCTTCGGCTGGATCGAGCATCGCCAGGGTGGTGGGTACGTCCGGTGTCTCCATGTAGCCGAACCGGGCGGTGACGTGGATGATCCCGTCGTCGGCGTAGCCGAGGTTGTCGACGGCGATCCGCTGTTCTGTTGGGACGCGCGGTACGGTCTCGGTCTCCATGGAGAGGATCACGACCTGATCGTGCCGAACGTGGTTGTGTTCGACGTTGGCCCGCAGAGCCAGTGGTGCGGTCTGTTTGCCCCGGTTCAGGAAGACGGCCGTGCCGGGGACCTGGAGCACCGGCACCTTCCCGCTGTGGAGGTCCTCGACGAATCCGCGCAGTGGGCCCTCGTGCCGTGCGCGTGCGGCGGTGACGATCGCGCGGCCGCGCTGCCAGGTCGTCATGACGGTGAACGCGGTGACACCGATCAGCAATGGCAGCCAGGCGCCGTGGAGGAGCTTGGTCGCGTTGGCCGCCACGAACAGCAGGTCCACGGCGAGCAGCGGCGTCGCGCCGGCCGCGACGAGCCACACCGGTGTGCCCCAGCGGGCGCGGGCGACGGAGAAGAAGAGCAGGGTGGTGATGGTGATGGTGCCGGTGACCGCCATGCCGAAGGCGAACGCGAGCGCCGTGGAGCTGCGGAAGGCGAAGACCAGGGTGAGGACGGAGACCATCAGCAGCCAGTTGATCCAGGGGACGTAGATCTGACCCATGGTCGATTCGGAGGTGTACGCGATCCGCAGCCGCGGCAGGTAGCCGAGCTGGGCGGCCTGGGAGGCGACCGAGTACGCGCCGGTGATCACCGCCTGGGAGGCGATCACGGTCGCCGCCGTGGCCAGGACGACCATCGGCAGCCGTCCCCAGCCGGGCGCCAGCAGGAAGAACGGGCTGCTGGTGCTGTGCGGATCCCCGAGGATCAGCGCGCCCTGGCCGAAGTAGCTCAGCACACATGCCGGGAACACGAGGAACAGCCAGCCCCGGGTGATCGGCCGGCGGCCGAAGTGCCCCATGTCGGCGTAGAGCGCCTCCGCGCCGGTGACCGCGAGCACGACCGCGGCCAGGGCGAAGAAGGCGGTCCCGAAGTGGCCGAACAGGAAGCCCAGCGCGTAGCCCGGCGACAGCGCCCTGAGGATCTGCGGATGGTCGGCGATGCCGGACGCGCCGCAGACGCCGATGGCCACGAACCAGGCGATCATCAGGGGTCCGAAGACCCGGCCCACCGCCGCCGTCCCGCGGCGCTGGACCAGGAACAGCAGCACGATGATCGCCGCGGTGAGCGGCACCACCGCGCCCTCCAGCGACGGTTCCACGACCTTCAGCCCCTCGACCGCGGACAGCACCGAGATCGCCGGGGTGATCATGCTGTCGCCGAAGAACAGCGAGGCGCCGAAGATGCCCAGCGCGGCCAGCACCCCGGTGGCCCTGCGGTTCCGCGGTGCGCTCCACCGCCGCAGCAGGGTGATCAGCGCCATGATGCCGCCCTCGCCCTCGTTGTCGGCGCGCATCGCCAGCAGCACGTAGGTGACCAGCACGATGACCACCACCGACCAGAAGACGAGCGACACCACCCCGTACACGTTTTCCGTGGTGACCGGGACGGGGTGCGGGTCGCCCGGGTTGAACACGGTCTGGAGGGTGTAGATCGGGCTGGTGCCGATGTCGCCGAAGACCACACCCAGGGCACCCACGACCACTGCGAGGCGGGCCGTGTTCTGCACGCCCGGACGTTGAACCTCCGTCGGCTGGGGCGCGGCACCGCGATCGGTCATGGATGACCTCCTCCGTGCGGGCTGCCGTGACATGGCCCGGGTGTGTCAGTGCGGACGATGATCGCACGCGCGACCGCGGGGACGGGTGCACCGCGTCGTCGAGTTCTTCGAAGGTCGGTGATTGGCCGGTCTGCGTTCGAAGGCTGCCGCCCGTCACGGTGGTCCCGTTCACGCCCACGGGCCCTTGTGCCCCCGGTCGGTCGGCAGCGAGGATCCGGCAGATGTCGCTCTCGGTGCAGGTGGCGGGGTCGGTCCTGGAGGCGGTGCGGGTCAGCTCGCGCAGCGTGGCGCGGGTCGTCGCCAGCTCGGCGATCCGGTGCTCGGCATCGGCGAGGTGCTGGCCGAGGAGCTCGGTGACGTGCCCGCAGGGCGGGTGGCCGCCGTCACGGATCGCCAGCACGTCCCGGGCACCGAGGCCAGCGTGTCCTGCCACCTCTACCGTGGCGCTGACGGCCGGGCCCGACGGATTCCACCGGGTCGTCCCACTCGGTGGATCTCGCGTCGTCGGCGCGGATGGCCTACGAGAAGTCGGCGGGGCCGCGGCGTCCGCCCGAGACTCGGAGCACCGGAGTGGTAGCCGACCGACAGCGGAGTGTGGTCACCGTGGCAGACCTGGTGTACCTCGGCGTGACGGTGTTCGTGTTCGCGGTCCTCGCCCTGCTGGCCAAGGGGGCCGAGTGGCTGTGACCGCCGACAACGTCCTCGGGCTCGTGGTGGCGGCCGCGCTGGTCGGCTACCTGGTGCTGGCACTGGTCTTCCCGGAGAGGTTCTGAGGTGGACCCTGCGCTCGCCGGGGTCCTGCAGGCACTGGCCCTGGCGGCGGCGCTCGCGCTGTCCCACCGCCCGTTGGGCGACTACCTGGCGCATGTGCTCACGACCCGCAGGCACTTGCGCGTCGAGCGCGGGGTCTACCGGCTGATCGGGGTGAACGAGGAGTCCGAACAGACCTGGCCGACCTATCTGCGGGGCGTGCTGGCGTTCTCGGCGGTCTCGGTGCTGTTCCTCTACGCCTTCCTGCGGCTGCAGAGCCACCTGTGGCTTTCGCTCGGCTTCCCGGACGTGCCCGCCGCGCTCGCCTGGAACACCGCGGTCTCCTTCGTCACCAACACCAACTGGCAGTCCTACGCGGGCGAGTCCACGATGGGCCACCTGGCGCAGATGGCGGGCCTGGCGGTGCAGAACTTCCTGTCCGCCGCCGTGGGCATCGCCGTGGTCGCGGCGCTGATCCGCGGCTTCGCCCGGAGCGGGACCGACCGGGTGGGCAACTTCTGGGTGGACGTCACCCGGGTCACCCTGCGGCTGCTGTTGCCGGTGTCGGTGGGCTTCGCGATCGTGTTCGTGGCCGCCGGAATGGTCGAGAACCTGCACGCGGCCACCCAGACCGCCACCGTGGGCGGCGGGACGCAGACCCTCACTGGCGGCCCGGTGGCCTCTCAGGAGGTCATCAAGCTGCTCGGCACCAACGGCGGCGGCTTCTACAACGCCAACTCGGCTCACCCGTTCGAGAATCCGAACCCGCTGACCAACTGGCTGGAGGTCTACCTCCTGCTGGTGATCGGCTTCGCGCTGCCCCGCACCTTCGGCACGATGGTCGGGGACCGGCGCCAGGGCCACGCGATCCTCGCCGTCATGGCCCTGATCTGGATCGCCTCCACCGCGCTGACAGCCCTGTTCGAATGGCAGCACGAGGGCTCGGCGCTGAGGGCGGCCGGGGCCGCGATGGAGGGCAAGGAGGTGCGCTTCGGCATCTCCGCCTCCACGCTGTTCGCTGCCGGCACCACGCTGACGTCCACCGGTGCGGTGAACTCCGCGCACGACTCCTTCACCCCGCTCGGCGGGGGCGTGCTGCTCGTCGACATGATGCTCGGCGAGATCGCACCCGGCGGCACCGGATCCGGCCTCTACGGCATCCTGGTCCTCGCCGTGGTCACCGTCTTCGTGGCCGGTCTGATGGTCGGCCGCACCCCGGAGTACCTGCGCAAGAAGCTCGGCGGACGGGAGGTGAAGTTCGCCTCCCTCTACATCCTCACCACCCCGGCGGTCGTCCTCGTCGGCACCGGTACGGCGATGACCTTCCGCGCGGAGCGGTCGTCCGCGCTCAACGGCGGCCCGCACGGGTTCTCCGAGGTCCTGTACGCCTTCACCTCGGCCGCGAACAACAACGGTTCCGCCTTCGCCGGCCTCACCGCCACCAGCACCTGGTGGGAGACCGCCCTCGGCCTGGCCATGCTGTTCGGGCGGCTGCTGCCGATGGTGTTCGTCCTCGCCCTGGCCGGATCGCTCGCGCGACAGAGCACCGTCCCGGTCACCGCAGGCACCCTCGCCACCCATCGGCCGCTGTTCATCGGCATGCTGACCGGCGTGGTGCTGATCGTGGTCGGGCTCACCTACTTCCCGGCCCTGGCGCTCGGGCCGCTCGCGGAAGGGCTGCGCCGATGACGACGGCCGTGACCGATCCCGCGCCGGAGCCGCACCGGGTCTCCGGCGGCCACATGGACCCCGGGCAACTGCTCCGCTCCCTCCCCGACGCCCTGCGCAAGCTGGACCCCCGTCACATGGTCCGGCGCCCGGTCATGTTCGTCGTCGAGGTCGGATCGCTCCTGACCACCTACTCGGCGATCCGGCACACCAGCCTGTTCGCCTGGCTGATCACGGCCTGGCTCTGGCTGACGGTCGTCTTCGCCAACCTCGCGGAGGCCGTGGCGGAGGGCCGGGGCAAGGCCCAGGCGGACTCACTGCGCCGCACCCGCACCGAGGCCGTGGCCCGCCGGGTCACCGTGCCGTGGCGGGCCGGGCTGACGGAGGTGCCCGAGGAGACCGTCCCCGCAGCGGACCTGCGGCTCGGCGACCATGTGATCGTCGAGGCGGGGCAGCCGATCCCCGGCGACGGCGACGTCGTCGAGGGCGCCGCGAGCGTCGACGAATCGGCGATCACCGGCGAGTCCGCGCCGGTCATCCGCGAGTCCGGCGGCGACCGCAGCGCCGTCACCGGCGGCACCAAGGTGCTCTCGGACCGGATCGTCGTGAAGATCACCTCCAAGCCGGGGGAGACCTTCATCGACCGGATGATCGCCCTGGTCGAGGGTGCCGCCCGGCAGAAGACGCCGAACGAGATCGCGCTCGACATCCTGCTGGCCGCGCTGACCGTCGTCTTCCTGCTCGCCGTCGTCACGCTGCAGCCGATGGCCTCCTACGCGGGCGCCGAGCTGAGCATCGTCGTACTGGTCGCCCTCCTGGTGGCGCTCATCCCCACCACGATCGGCGCGCTGCTGTCGGCGATCGGCATCGCCGGCATGGACCGGCTCGTGCAGCGCAACGTGCTCGCCCTGTCCGGCCGCGCCGTCGAGGCCGCGGGCGACGTGTCGACGCTGCTGCTCGACAAGACCGGCACGATCACCTTCGGCAACCGCCAGGCCGCCGAGTTCACCCCGGTCGGCGGCACGGAGGTCGGACGGCTGGCCGACGCCGCGCAACTCTCCAGCCTCGCCGACGAGACCCCCGAAGGCCGGTCCATCATTGTCCTCGCCAAGCAGACGTACGGACTGCGGGCCCGCGCCCAGGACGAGATCGGCCAGGCCGAATGGATCGAGTTCTCCGCCCGGACCCGGATGAGCGGCGTCGACCTGCACGAGGACGGAGGCCTGCGACGCATCCGCAAGGGCGCGGCCGGCGCGGTCGTCCACTGGGTCGAGGAGAACGGCGGCACCCCCGGCACCGAGATCGGCCCGCTCGTGGACGGCATCTCCGCGATGGGCGGCACGCCCCTCGTCGTCGCCGAGCAGCGCGGCACGGGCCCTGCCGCCGTCCTCGGTGTCATCCACCTCAAGGACGTCGTCAAGAACGGCATCCACGAGCGCTTCGAGGACCTGCGCCGGATGGGCATCAGGACCGTCATGATCACGGGCGACAATCCGCTGACCGCCAAGGCGATCGCGGACGAAGCGGGCGTGGACGACTTCCTCGCCGAGGCCACGCCCGAGGACAAGATGGCCCTGATCAAGAAGGAGCAGGAGGGCGGCAAGCTGGTCGCGATGACCGGCGACGGCACCAACGACGCCCCCGCGCTCGCCCAGGCCGACGTCGGCGTCGCGATGAACACCGGGACCATGGCGGCCAAGGAGGCCGGCAACATGGTCGACCTGGACTCCAACCCGACCAAGCTGATCGAGATCGTGGAGATCGGCAAGCAGCTGCTGATCACCCGCGGCGCGCTGACCACCTTCTCGATCGCCAACGACGTGGCCAAGTACTTCGCGATCATCCCCGCGATGTTCGCCGGGGTCTACCCGGGCCTGAGCCACCTCAACATCATGGGCCTGCACAGCCCGCAGTCCGCGATCACCTCGGCGATCATCTTCAACGCGCTGATCATCGTCGCCCTCATCCCGCTCGCCCTGCGCGGCGTACGCTACCGGCCCTCCTCGGCCTCCGCCCTGCTGCGCCGCAACCTCGGCGTGTACGGGGTGGGCGGGCTGATCCTGCCCTTCCTCGGGATCAAACTCCTCGACCTCGTCGTGCAGTTCTTCTACTGAGCAGTTCCCGCCGACAGCTGTCGGCAGGAGGGAGAACCCCCCATGCGGACCCCGCCGCTCGTCCTCATCCGGCTGCACCTGACCGCGCTGCGCCTGCTGCTCGTCCTCACCGCGATCTGCGGCCTGGCCTACCCCCTGCTGCTCACCGGGTTCTCCCAACTCGCCTTCTCCGGCCAGGCCAACGGCTCGCGGCTGCGGCAGGACGGCCGGGTGGTCGGATCCAGCCTGATCGGCCAGAACTTCAACCTCCCGAAGAAGAACCCGAACGACCCGAAGGAGCAGCCGGCGCCGGATCCGAAGTGGTTCCAGCCCCGCCCGTCGGCGGCCGGGACCGGCTACGACCCGACCGCCTCGGGCGCGTCAAACCTCGGGCCGAACGACCCAGGGCTGACGAGGACGATCCAGGAGCGACGGGCCGCCGTGGCAGCCTTCGACAGCGTCGATCCGGCCCTGGTCCCGCCGGACGCCGTCACCGCGAGCGGCTCCGGCCTCGACCCGCACATCTCCCCGGCCTACGCTGATGAGCAGGTCAACCGGGTCGCCACGGCGCGCGGCCTGGACCCGGCGGCGGTCCGCCGACTGGTCGAACAGCACCGGCAGGGCCGGGTCCTGGGCTTCCTGGGCCAGCAGCGGGTGAACGTCGTCACCCTCAACCTCGCCCTCGCGCGGCTCGGCGGACCGTGAAGGGAGGGGCCGTCCGGTGGCCCAGGAGAGCGCGCCGCAGGCGCCGGAGGGGCTCCGACCGGGCCGGGGCCGGCTCAAGGTGTACCTCGGCGCCGCGCCCGGTGTGGGCAAGACCTTCCGCATGCTGGAGGAGGACCTGCGGCGCAGCGCGCGCGGCACCGACGTGGTGGTGGGCCTGGTGGAGTGCCACGGTCGGCACCGTACGGAGGCGATGCCCGGCAGCCTGGAGGTCGTCCCGCGGGCTCGTCGCACCTACCGGGACGCCGAGCTGACGGAACTGGATCTCGACGGGGTGCTCGCCCATGGGCCCCGGGTCGTGCTGATCGACGAGCTGGCCCACTCCAACGTGCCCGGCGGCCGTCACACCCGGCGCTGGCAGGACGTCGAGAACCTGCTGGACGCGCTGTTCCAGAGCGTTTTCTCCAAGGACGCGCCCGGGCCGGGCCGGCCGAGGATCCGGGAAGTCCGCTCGACACCTTGCTCCTGTAGCGTGCGCCGGTACCGAAGTCCGTAATGGCCGTAGGCCGTGGTCGAGGAGCCAGCGATGGGGACACCGGCATCCGTCCGGGCCGGGGAGCTGAGGCGCCAGCTGGGCGTGTTCGACGCCGTGGTGATCGGGCTCGGGTCGATGATCGGCGCGGGGATCTTCGCCGCGCTCGCCCCGGCCGCCGGCGCGGCCGGTTCCGGTCTTCTGCTGGGCCTCACCCTGGCCGCGGTGGTGGCGTACTGCAACGCCACCTCCTCCGCCCGGCTGGCCGCCCGCTACCCGCAGTCCGGCGGCACCTACGTCTACGGCCGTGAGCGGCTCGGGGAGTTCTGGGGCTACCTGGCGGGCTGGGGCTTCGTGGTCGGCAAGACCGCCTCCTGCGCGGCGATGGCCCTCACCGTGGGCTCCTACGTGTGGCCCGGTCAGGCGCACGCGGTCGCGGTCGCCGCGGTGGTGGCGCTGACCGCGGTGAACTACGTCGGCGTGCGGAAGTCCGCGTGGCTGACCCGGGGGATCGTCGCCGTCGTCCTGGCGGTGCTCGCCTCCGTGGTCACCGCCTGCATGACCGGCCCCGCCGTCGAGGGCGCGCGGCTCGCCATCGGCGCGGACGCGACCCTCGGCGGGGTGCTCCGGGCCGCCGGGCTGCTGTTCTTCGCGTTCGCCGGCTATGCGCGCATCGCCACCCTCGGCGAGGAGGTCCGCGACCCGAAGCGAACCATCCCCCGCGCGATCCCCATCGCGCTCGCCATCGCGCTCGTCGTCTACGCCGCCGTTGCCGTGGCCGTGCTCGCCGTGCTCGGGCCCGACCGGCTCGCCCACACCACCGCACCGCTCACCGAGGCCGTGCGCGTCGCCGGCGTTCCCGCACTCGCCCCGGTGGTGCGCATCGGGGCGGCCGTCGCGGCGCTCGGCTCGCTGCTCGCGCTGATCCTCGGGGTCTCGCGCACCACCCTGGCGATGGCCCGCGACCGGCACCTGCCCCGCGCCCTGGCCTCCGTCCACCCGCGCTTCCACGTGCCGCACCGCGCCGAGCTCGCGGTCGGTGCGGTGGTCGCGGTCCTGGCCGCCACCACGGACGTTCGCGGCGCGATCGGTTTCTCCTCCTTCGGCGTGCTGGCCTACTACGCCATCGCCAACGCCTCCGCCTGGACCCTCACCCCCGCCGAGGGCCGCCCCGCCCGGATCGTCCCCGTCGTCGGTGCCGCCGGCTGCGTGCTCCTGGCCTTCGCCCTGCCACCCGCCTCGGTCCTGTGGGGAGCCGCAGTGATCGCGGCCGGTGCCGCCGCCTACTGCCTGCGCAAGGCCATCGCCCGCGCCTGACCCCGTCCGGCGTCGCGGTGGTCCGGCCTCGCGAAAGGATCCGCCGAGTCCGCCGGTTCCGCCGCCACCTGCAGCACGATCGACCACGTACGCCTTCTCCGGAGCGCCGGCTCCGGAGACGGGGTCAACTCTGGGCGCGGCTCAGGATCCAGACGCCGTAGGCGTCGTTCGCGGGGTGCAGCTGATAGGTGCCTGCCCGAAGGTCGACGCGCAGTCCGGCGGCGGCCAGGTCCGCCTCGAACTCCGACGCCGTGCAGGTCCGGGCGTGCGGCGGCGGGTCCTGCAGGTGGAAGCCGATCAGGATCCGGCCGTTCTCGCCGAGCACGTCGCGCATCGCGCCCAGCGCCGTGCGTTCCGTGCCCTCGGCCAGGTACACGATGACGTTGCCCACGCAGACGACCAGGTCGAACGGGCCGTCGTCGGGGCCGAGGTCGAGGATGTCGCGTTCCTCGATCGGCAGCCCGGGGTAGGTCTCCCGAGCCTGCCGGACCAGGGCCTCGTCGGGCTCGATCGCGACCACGTCGTGCCCCCGCTGCAGGAGCGCGGCGGCCACCCTCCCCATACCGGCGCCGGCGTCGAGCACTCGGGCACCGCGCGGCAGGAGCGTGTCGGCGAGCCGGGCCTCACCGTCGACGTCCTCGCCCGCGGAGATGAGTTCGGCGAACCGCTTGCCGAAGTTCCCGCTCTGCCCCGCCTCCTGCCAGCGGGTTCGCCTCGTCGTCATCGGTATGAGCTCTCCGTGTGGCAGCGTGGTCCTGTCCATGTCCCGCATCCTAAGGCGAGACCGCCGGCACCGGTCATGGCCGTTGAACGCCCGCCCGTGCATGCTCAAGAACGTCGAACGCTCCAGCAGGCTGCGATGAGCCTGGTCGTGGTGCCGGCCGCGCTGCCTTCCCGGCTCACCACGTCGGGCAGGGCCGGCGCTCCGGCGCGGTGCGGCCGCCGCGCCGGGACGGCCGTCACGCGGCCCGGAGCGGGGCGAGCGGGGAGAGTGCCGCGTACTCCAAGGGGGCGGACGGGTCGATCGAGAGGTTCATCGGGGAGGGGGCCGCGCCCGAGCGGACCAGGAGGTCGCCGATGGCCGCGATCATCGCGCCGTTGTCGGTGCACAGGCGCAGCGGCGGCACCCGCAGGGTGATCCCGGCCGCGGCGCACCGTTGTTCGGTCAGGGCGCGGATGCGGGAGTTGGCGGCGACCCCGCCGACCACGACGAGGGTGTCGATCCCGTGGTCGGTGCAGGCCCGGACGGCCTTGCGGGTGAGGGTGTCCGCGATGGCCTCCTGGAGCGCCGCGGCCGCGTCCGGGACGTGCGGCTCGGCGCCGGCCGCCCGTCGGGCCTCGACCCAGCGGGCGGCGGCGGTCTTGAGGCCGGAGAAGGAGAACGCGTACGGGGGGTCGTTGGGCCCGCTGAGCGGGCGGGGGAGGCGTACCGCGTTCGGGTCGCCCTCGCGGGCGGCGCGGTCGATGGCGGGCCCGCCGGGGTAGGGCAGGCCGAGGATCCGGGCGACCTTGTCGAAGCATTCGCCGACGGCGTCGTCGAGGGTGTCGCCGAGGTGGACGATCGGGTCGCGGGCGAGGTCGCGCACCAGGAGCAGGGAGGTGTGCCCGCCGGAGACGATCAGTACGACGCACGGGTTCGGCAGGGGTTCGCCGTCCAGGGCGGCGGCGGCGACGTGTCCGGCGAGGTGGTGGACGCCGTAGAGGGGGACGCCGAGCGAGAAGGCGTAGCTCTTGGCGGCCGCGACCCCGACCTGGAGCGGGCCGGACAGGCCGGGTCCGGCGGTGACGGCGACGGCGCCGACGTCGGCGAGGGTGAGTCCGGCCCGGTCGAGGGCCTCGCGGACCACGGGGGCCATCGCGTGGACGTGGGCGCGGGCGGCGATCTCCGGCACGACCCCGCCGTAGCGGGCGTGCTCGTCCATGCTCGACGCGACCGCCTGCCCGAGCAGGACCCCGTCGCGGACGAGACCGGCGCCGGTCTCGTCGCACGAGGACTCGATCCCCAGCACCACCGGCGAGTCCGGCATCACGCGCACCCCTTATTGCTGATCACTGAGCAACTGCAACCATTGTGCAATAAGGCTGGAGGCGCTGGTCCGGCAGGTCCGGTTCCCCGGTCCGTCCCGCAGGAAGTCCACCGGGGCCGCCGGGTCCGCCGGCGGCCCGCGATCGAGCGGTCCGCTGGCGGGACGCGAACGGTACGTCAGGAGGCGGGCATCAGGACGGTGTCGACGATGTAGACGGTGGCGTTGGCGGTCTGGACGTTTCCGCACAGGACCTTGGCGTCGCCGTCGACGGTGAAGTCGGGGGCGGCGCCGGTGACGGTGAGGTCGTGGGTTTCCAGGGTCTTGTGGCCTCCGGCGAGGGCGGTGGGGGCGAGGCGCTGGGGGACGACGTGGTGGGTGAGGATCTTGGTCAGCGTGTCCTTGTCGGCGAGGGCGGCGTCCAGGGTGGCCTTGGGAATCTTGTCGAAGGCGTCGTTGGTGGGCGCGAAGACGGTGATGTTCTGCGCGGAGTTGAGGGTGTCGACGAGGCCCGCCTGCTTGACGGCGGTCACCAGGGTGGACAGCAGCGGGTTGTTGGAGGCGGCGGTGGCGACCGGGTCCTTGGCCATGCCGGTGAAGGAGCCCGCGCCGTCCTTGGGCACGGCCGCACAGGCGGTGCCGAACGGCCGGTCGCTCATGGCGGCGCCGGCTGCCGACGCGGTGGTACCGGCCGCCGGCGCGGCGGCGGGGGCCTTCGACGGGGCGACGGAGGTGGAGGGCGACCCGGAGCCGCTGCCGCAGGCCCCGAGGCCGAAGGCGAGCGCGGTCGCGGCGAGGACGGCGGTGACGGTGTCGCGGCGGCGGGTGGTGGCGTTCATGGCAGTGATCTCCTTGTGAGGGTGCAGCGGTCGGCCCCTCGGGCGGACCGCCCCGGCCGGTGCCGGGTACGTGAAGGTGGTCCGGTGGAGGGCCGGGCGGGTCGGCCGGGGCTCTCAGGTGACGGTGACGACGGTGCTGTGCCAGCCGGTGGCGCCGGACGGGTAGGGGGTGGCCCGGTCCCCGGTCTGGACGGCGCCGGTCGCATCGGTCGCCCGGACCTCGATCCGGTGGGTGCCGGGCGCGGCCCCGGGCCAGGTGTGGGTCCACTGCCGCCACAGGTCCGGTCCGGCGTCGGCGGCGAGCAGCGCCTGCTGCCAGGTGCCGCCGTCGATCCGGACCTCGACGGCGGCGATGCCGCGGTGGGTCGCCCACGCGGTGCCGGCGACCGTGACGTCCCCGGCGGGTACGCGGGCAAACGGGGCCGGGACGTCGATGCGCGAGGTGGTGCGCACCGCACCGGTGCGGTCCCAGCCCCGGCGCACCCAGTACGGATCGAATGCGGCGAAGGTGGTGACGTCCAGGTCGACGAGCCACTTGGTGGCGGAGGCGTAGCCGTAGAAGCCGGGGACGACGCTGCGACAGGGGAAGCCGTGGGCGACGGGCAGGGCCTCGCCGTTCATCGCGACCGCCAGCAGTGCGCGCCGTCCGTCGAGCACCGGCTCCAGCGGCGTGCCGATGGTCATGCCGTCCTGTGAGCGGCCGACCAGCTGGTCCGCGCCGCGGTGCACGCCGGCACGGCGCAGCAGGGCGGGGAGGGAAGCGCCGAGCCAGCGGGTGGTGCCGACGTAGCGGCCGCCCACCTCGTTGGAGACGCAGGACAGCGTGTGGTCCATTTCCTCCAGGGGTTCGTGCAGCAGGTCGTCGAAGGTCAGCAACAGCGGGTGGTCGACCATGCCCCGGATGCGCAGGGCCCAGCGCCGCGGGTCGATTCGGGGGAGCGTGAGCGCGGTGTCCACCCGGTAGAAATCCGTGTTCGAGGTGACGAACGGGGACAGGCCCGCGACGTTCGGACGGACCGGGGGCGGCAGGGGTGGCAGCGGTTCCACGGCGGGCGGGATGCGAACGGACGCGCGGACGGCGCCGACGTCGAAGAGGCGGTCCGTCAGGATCCTGCCTCCCGTGACCGCGACCGCGCCGACGGCGATCGTCCCGCCGGTGACGGCGAGAACGGCCCGGCGGGTGGTGCCCTCGGTTCCGGTGCGCCGCTCCTGGCCGGCGCTCTCGCCGGTGGGATGTCCGATCGTGGGGGCCGTGTTCACCGGCGGCGCGGCCGACCCCGTCAGGCGTGAGAGGGCGAGGACGGTGGCCGCGCCGACGACGCCTGCCACGAGGGCCGGTACGACGTCCGCCGCGCGCTCTCCCGGCCGGGAGAGCGCGGCCCAGGCACCCAGCAGGCCGAAGGTCGCGAAGATGCCCGCTCCGGTCTTCGGGCGGCGAGCGGACAGCCATCCGGCACCGGCGGCGAGCAGGGCCGCCGTCAGGTGGATTCCGCCGAGCAGCACCGTCTTGTCGTACACGCCGAAGGTGCGGACGGCGTATTCCTTGAGCGGGGTCGGCGACAGGTCGACGGCCGCGGAGCCCACCGCGATGACCGGCGCGGTGTCGGGCCCGGTGAAGGCGGCGGCCAGGTCTCCCGCACCGAGTGCGGCCGAGGCGGCCGCCAACCCGGTCGCCGCTGCGACGCCGACGCGACGGAGGCGGTCGGGACGGCCGCGGAGGGGCGCGGAAGCGTCGGATGGATTCTTGCTCACGCCGAGGGTTCGAGGCGCCCGGGGCCGCGGATGGGTCGCTGCGCCGGGCTCACTCGAACGGGTTGGGCGGCAGCCGGCATTGACGGTGGGCGCAGCAGGCTCGGCCCGGCTCCGAGGGCCGGTCCGTCGACTCCCGCGGATGACGGGAATGACGACGACGGAAGACGCAAACGACGGCACCAGGATCCGCGTGTCCTCCGGAGCCGGTGACCGGGCGGACGGGCGGACCGGCAGGCGGTTCGGCCAATCCGGGCGCGGGCCCGCTCCGAAGGGCGGATGTGAGTTCCGCACTGTCCGCCCGGCCGAGACCGCACCGCTGTCCCGCCGGGACCACGAGGAGGCCCTCGATGTCTGCCGTCCGCCGATCGGGCTCGACGCCCGCCCAGTGCGAAGGAACGGGCGGATGAGCGCCGTCGTCCACCTGTCCGGTCCCGGACGGCCGGTACCGGACCTGACGGAACTCCTCGCCCGCGTCGCGCGCGGGGACCAGGACGCGTTCTCCCGGCTGTACGACGTGGTGGCCGGTCCGGTGCTGGGGCTGGTGCGCAGGGTTCTGCGCGATCCCGCGCAGTCCGAGGAGGTCGCCCAGGAGGTGTTGCTGGAGGTGTGGCGCACCGCTGCCCGCTACCGGGCCGAGCGCGGTGAGGTGATGCCGTGGGTGCTGACCATCGCGCACCGGCGCGCGGTGGACCGGGTCCGCTCGGCGCAGGCCGCCGCCGACCGCGACCAGCGCGTCGCGGCGGCCTCCCACACCCCGGCGTTCGACGAAGTCGCCGAACAGGTCGAGGGCAGACTGGAGCGCGAGCAGGTCAGGCGCTGCATGAGGACGCTCACCGAACTGCAGCGGGAATCGTTGACGCTGGCGTACTACCGCGGTTACACCTACCCCCAGGTCGCCGAGGTCGTCGGCGCGCCGCTGGGCACGATCAAGACCCGCGTGCGCGACGGACTGATCCGTCTGCGCGACTGCCTGGGGGTGGGAGCATGACCGCCGCCGACCTGCACACCCTGACCGGCGCCTACGCCGTCCACGCCCTCTCCCCGGCCGAAAGCGCGGAGTTCGAAGGCCACTTGGCCGACTGCCCGGCCTGTGCCCAGGAGGTGGCCGAGTTCGCCGCGACCCTGGCCAGGCTCGGTGCCGCGCGGGCCGTCGTGCCACCCGAGGCCCTCAAGGCCCGGGTGATGGCCGCGCTGCCCGGCACGCGGCAGGAGGCGCCCCGGACCGCCGCTCTGCCCGGCGCGGGCTCCCGGTCCGGCCGGCGGGCGGGCGGGTGGACGAAGTTCGCGCTGGCCGCCTGTCTCGCGGTCGCGGTCGGCTCCGGTGGCCTCGCCGTCCAGCAGCACCGGCAGGCCGGCCACGCGCGCGCCCGGGCGGCCGCTATCCAGCAGCAGGCGGACCGGCTGACGGGTCTGCTGACGGCGCCCGACGCCCGCACGGCCACCGGGCCAGCGGCGGGCGGAACCGGCGTGGGGACGGTGGTGTGGTCGCACGACCGCGGTCAGGCCGCCTTCCTCGCTTCCGGCATGCCCATCCCGGCCGATGGCACCACGTACCAACTGTGGTTCGACGACTCCGGAACGATGCGATCGGCCGGGCTGCTGTCCCGTGGGGACGGCGGGATGGTGCTGTCCGGGCCACTGGGCGGGGCGACGGGTATCGGCGTCACCGTGGAGCCCGCCGGGGGGTCGACGCACCCCAGTGGGGTACCGGTCATGCTCCTGTCGCTCACCTGAGAGGGCGTTCGGTCTCGCGGGCCCCGCGCTGTCCGGTCCGGGTGCCTCGCCGGGTCGGCGTCGATTCATCGGCGGGGGCGGCGGCCCCGCACCCGATCCGGCGCCGTCGCAGGCCGTCGCCGGCGGCAAGGCCTCACCCGGAGGGCCCGTCGCCCACGGTTCCGTGTGCTCCCTGGTCGAGGCCGAGGCGTTTGTTGAGGGCCTCGCCCGAGGGGAGGGGGTCGATGAAGTTGTGCAGGAAGGCGAGCATCGCGTCGGTGTCCAGGCCCTCGCAGGCGGCGTCCATCGAGGCGTAGAGGAACTCCTCGATCCCGGCCACCGCGGTGGCCAGGCGCTCGCCCTCGGGGGTGAGGCTGAGTTGCAGGTAGCGGCGGTCCTCGGCGTCGGTGCGGCGCTCGACCAGTCCGGCCGCGACGACGCGGTCGACCAGCCGACTCGGATTGGTGCCGCTCTCGCACACCAGGAGCTGTCCGAGCCCGTTGAGGCTCAGGGTGCCGTGCTGCTGGAGCAGGCGCAGCACCTCGGCCTGCGAGGGGGTGATGCCGTGGGGTTTGAGGGCCTGGATCAGCAGCCGGTTGCCTTCGCGCTGGGCTGCCAGGATCGCGAACCGCAGGTGTTCGGCCTTACGCATCGATGTCCTTTCGGGTGGTCGGCAGGGGGTCGAGGAAGTTCTCGACCGCGGCGGCGTAGGTTACCGGGTGCGAGAAGCGGAACATGTGGCCGGTGCGCGGCAGCACGACCTCCCGGGCGTCGGGGATGCCCGCGAGCATGACCTTCGAGGCGTTCTCGCCGATCAGCACGTCGTGCGAGGGGGTCAGGATCAGGGTCGGGACCTGGATCCGGTCGAGCACGTCGACGTAGTCGGCCGTGAAGACCGCCGACACGCGCGCACCGAAGGAGGCGGCCGGGGTGTTGGCGAGGAACAGTTCGCGGCTGCGCGCCTCGCTCCAGGGCACCTGCCCCTCGCCGTCGAACGGGGAGGCGAGGCGGTGGGCGTGGAACCGCAGCGTCAGCTGCCGGTAGAGCGGGCCGGGCGCCTTGCCCATCACCTGGGCCAGTGCCTTCATGGGCTTCGAGTCGATCGGGTTGGCCGCGAAGCCGCCGGACACGACCAGGGCGCGCAGGCCCCGCGGGCGGCGGGTGGCGAGGGCGAGCGCGATGTTCGCGCCGAACGAGTCGCCGATCAGCACGTAGTCGTCGAGGTCGGCGATCGCGGTCTCGACGTGGTCGGCGTAGCGCTCGATGCTGTCGACGCCCTCGGGCAGGCGCAGCGTGCGCCGGGGCGCCGCGCCGTAGGGGGCGAGCTGTTCGGCGCTCCACGGGGCGCCGGAGAAGCAGGGGATGAAGACGAGGGTCGGATTCTTCGCTGCAGTGTTCATGGAAAACATATTACACGACACACGTGTCGCGTCACATGTTGGGAGCGGGGTGCCGACGGCCGGCGGCGCCGGGTGACGCCCGGCGGCTCGTGTCGCCCTCGGATCACTCCGCGCAAAGGCGACGGCGGGGCGGGGCCGGGGATCCGGACCTCCGCCCCGCCGTCGCTGCGGGGTGGTGCTGGGCGTGCGCGGGTTCGGTCAGTAACCGACGATCTGCAGGCCGGAGTCGACGGTGAGGTAGAAGGTGTGGGCGTCGGGTCCGAGGGCCAGGCCGGTCACCCAGTTGAGGCCGGTGATGCCCTCGGCCGGGACGAGGGTGTCGGTCGCGGTGTCCAGGGCGAGGACCGAGGCCTTGCCGTCCGTGCTGGTGAGGTCCTGCTGGACCATGTACAGCCGGGTGCCGTCCGCGCCCACCGACGGGTTCTGCAGCCACTGGCCCGGGGAGATGTCCAGGGTGGAGAGGGCGTCGGTGGCGAGGTCGACGGCGTAGCCGGTGCCGTCGTTCCCCACGCCGTAGAGCCGGGTGCCGTCCGGGGAGAGGGCCAGGCTCGGGACGGAACCGATCGGGGCGGCGATGGCACCGGCGACGGTCGGGGTCCCGGTGCCGGTGTCCAGGCGGACCAGGTTCTCGTCGGTGGCGGCGTACGCCGCGTCACCGGTCGGAGGCGTGACGATCGAGCCCAGGTAGCGGCCGGGGACCGGCACGGCGGCGGTGAAGCCCTGTTGCTGCGGGGAGAAGGACAGGACCCGGGCGCTCGGCTCGGCCGGGCGGTGGTAGCGGGCCGGTCCGTCCTGGCCGACGTAGACCCTGGCGCCGTCCGCGCTGACCGCCAGCGAGGTCAGCGCCCCGGGGAGGGTCCCGTCGGGCCGCGGCTGGTCCGGTGCCTCCGTGCTGGAGACCACGGTGTCGGTGGCCGTGTCGATGGCGCCCAGGCTGGACAGCGGTGCCTTGCGGGCGGTCGAGAACAGTACGTAGACGCGCGAGCCGTCGGGGCTGACGGCCAGCGGTCCCGGACCGGCCCCGAACCCGGTGGACAGTGTCACCACCGCGGTGATCGCGCCGCTCTGGGTGTCGACCACCTTCACCTTGGCGCCATTGATGCTGTCCTTCACCGCGACGTACGCCTTGCGCCCGTCCGGGCCGACCGCCACCGAGGCGGGTGACGAGTCCAGCTCGACGGTCCGCGGGACACCCGTCACCGGCCCGCCGGACGTGCCGGTGACGGCGCCGGCGGAGCCGGGCCCGGCGAGCAGCAGTGCCGCGCCCGCCGCCAGGGAGCCTAACCAACGGGCCTTCGACAAAAGCGAGTTCATGTGACCCTCCGCTTCGGACACCGCGGGTCCCCGCGGTGGAAGGCAAACGCTACGGGACGCACCCGCACGGGGTGCGGCTTCAGGCTGCCGGGCCGGGGCGGGCGGTGACGAGTGCGGGGCCGAGGGTGGCCGCCGCCACGGGGCGGGTCCTGCTGCCCGTTCACCCGCCGGGCGTGCGACGGGGCTCCGCGAGCAGGGCGCGGAAGGCCGTGGCCACCGCGCCGGGGTGTTCCTGCATGGCGACGTGGCCGACGCCGGGCAGGGTGAGGAGCCGGGCGTCGCGGAAGGCGGCGTAGGCCCGGGCCGCCGAACGGAAGGGGACGAGGCGGTCCTCGCGGCCGTAGACGAGCAGGGTGGGGGCGGTGACCCGGTGGGCCTGGTGCCAGGCCGAGGCCTCGCCGGCGGGTCGCAGGTGGGATCGGACGACGGCACGCACGCCCTCCGCCAAGATCTTCTGGGCGTAGGGGAGTTCGGCGCGGCGCAGGCGTTCGCGCGCCTCCGTCGCCCGCTGTTCGGCGTCGACGCGGGACGGGTCGGCGAAGATCAGGCCGTAGAGGTCGTCGAGTTGCCGGTCGGGGCTCCGGGCCGACAGCAGCCGGGCGTACAGGCGGTGAGCGCCCGGCAGGCCCAGTAGGGAGATCCGCAGGGCCTGGGGCGGCGGGAGCGCGGGCAGGACCGGCGAGACCAGGGTCAGGGTGGAGACCAGCTCCGGGCGGTGGGCGGCGAGGTGGAGGGCGGTCAGGCCACCGAGGGAGTTGCCGACCAGATGGACGCGGCGGTGCCCGGTGCGGTCGAGGTGGCGGGCGACGGCCGCGGCCTGGCGCCTGACGGTGACGAGGCCGTCGGGCGGGGGAGCGGAGCGGCCGAAGCCCGGGAGGTCGAGGGCCAGGCAGTGCACCGACGGCCGGAGGCGCTCGATCAGGGCGGCCCAGTTGTGGGTCCAGCCGCCCAGCCCGTGCAGGAACACGGCGGTCTCGGCGTCCGGGCGGGCGCCGGGTGCGTACTCGGCGGCGAGCGGTCGGCTCATGACGGTTCGCTCCCCGCTCTCACGCGCGCCGTGCCGCGGAGGACTCCGCCACCGCGAGCCGGTAGTGGTCGAGGAGCCGGTCGCCGACCGCCTCCCAGCTGCGTTCCGCCACCGAGGCCCGGCCGGCCCGGCCGAGCGTTCGGCGCAGTTCCGCGTCGCGGGCGAGCCGCTCCACCGCCTCCCGGAAGCCCCCGGCCGCGCCGGGCGGCACGAGGAAGCCGGTGCGCCCGGGGAGCACCAGGTCGAGCGGTCCGCCGGCCGCCGGGGCCACGACGGGCAGGCCGCTGGCCATCGCCTCCTGGAGGGTCTGGCCGAAGGTCTCGAACGGCCCGGGGTGGGCGAACACGTCGAACGAGGCGTAGAGCCGGGCGAGTTCGTGCCCGGTGCGGCGGCCGAGGAAGAGCGCGTCGGGCAGTGCGGCGCCCAGCCGGGCGCGGCACGGGCCGTCCCCGACCACCACCAGCCGTACGCCCGGGAGCCGGGACGTCTCGGCCAGCCGCTCGACCTGCTTCTCCGGTGCCAGCCGCCCGACGTAGCCGACCAGCACCTCACCGGGCCGGCCGAGGTGGCGGCGCAGGGCCTCGTCCCGGTGGCCGGGGTGGAAGCGCACGCAGTCGACGCCGCGCGGCCACAGGTGGACCCGGGGGATCCCGTGGGCCGTCAGGACGTCGAACGAGGCCCGGGACGGCGCCAGGGTCCGCGCGGCCGCCGTGTGGATGTGCCGCAGCCGGCGCCAGGCCAGCCGGGCTCCGGCCGCGCCCGCGAAGGGCAGGTAGGTCCGGGCGTAGGCGGCGAGGTCGGTCTGGTAGACGGCGACGGCGGGGACGCCGGCGCGCCCGGCCGCCGCCGAGCCGGCGGCCCCGAGCGCGAACGGGCTCGCCAGGTGGACCACGTGCGGGCGGTGCCGCTCGACGGCGTCGGCCACCCGGCGCCCGGGGAGGGCGATCCGCACCTCGGGGTAGCCGGGCAGCGGGACCGACGGGACGCGGACCACCCGGTAGCCGTACGCCGCCCCGCAGTCCTCGTTCTCGCGACGCTGCGCCGCCGGTGCCACCACCAGCGGGACGTGCCCCCGGGCGAGGAGGTGCTCGGCGGTGCGGAGCACGCTGTGGGCCACGCCGTTGAGCTGCGGGGCGAAGGACTCGGCGACGATCACCACCCGCAGCGGCCCGTCGTCGGGGGCCGGGCCGTCCGTGGCGGGCGCCGCCCGCCCGGGCAGGACCCCGCTCACCGGGCGGCCTCCGCCGCCACGGCCTGGGAACGGGCCGGGACGGACCGGCCGACCGCGCGCAGGTCCCGCAGGATCTCCCGGAAGCAGGCGGTCAGGCCCGCCTCGGCGTACGGCACGCCGACCTCCGCGCAGTACGCGCGCACGATGCGCGAGGCCGGGCGCAGCGCCGGCACCGGCATGGCCGGGAAGAGGTGGTGCTCGATCTGGTGGCCGAGGCCGCCGAAGAGGAAGTGGACGAACCGGCCGGCCCGCAGATTGCGGGAGGGCAGCACCTGCCGCCGGAGGAAGTCGGTGCGCTGCGCGCCGGGGCCGGTCAACGGCATGCCCTTGTGGTTGGGGGCGAAGATGCAGCCCAGGTAGACGCCGAGCAGCGCACCGAACAGCGCGGTGAAGGCGAGCGCCTGGAGCGGAGCGAGCACGAGGACGGCCAGGGCCGCCGCGAGGACGTAGTGCAGTGCGGCGAGGGTGCGTTCCAGGACGGGGTGTCGGACGGTGCCACGGGTGAGGGTCAGGCCGGTGGCGACGAGCAGGCCGAGCGCCTGGAGGGAGAGCAGCGGGAAGAACAGCTCCGCCTGGTACCGGGCCATGAGGCGTCGCACCCCCCTTGCCCGGTCGGCCTGTTCGGCGGTTCTGGCGAAGAGGATGGCATCGGCGGCCGGGTCGCGGCCCTCGTGGTTCGGGTGGGCGTGGTGCCGGTTGTGGTCGTCGACCCACCAGCCGTAGCTCATGCCGACCACCAGGTTCCCCAGCACGATGCCCACCAGGTCGGTCGTCCGACGGTCGGCGAACACCGCGCGGTGCGCGACGTCATGGCCGAGCAGCGCCAACTGGCCCAGTACGAGGGCGAACAGCGGTGCGAGGCCGAGCTGCCACCAGCTTGCGCCGAGCGCGACGAACCAGGCCAGCAGCCCCGCCAGCGCGGCGAACAGCCCCGCGCTCCGGCACGCGTAGTAGAGCGGGCGCCGACGCAGCAGACCGGCCTGGGCCACGCGCCGGTACAGCTCGGCGAATTCGCCCCGCCGGGCGGTCCCGGCACTCGGAGTGTCCTGAACGGTCATGCCACCAATCCGGTCTCGGGCCGCCACGGCCGGCCGTCGCCGCGCGGCGTGCCCCGGGCAGGGGAGCCCTGAGACTTCCGTACTCCACCGCCCGCTGTCCCGCGCCGCCGGTGAACGCAACCTGATCGAGTGGGTGGCGGGCACGGGTTGACGGTCCGCTGTTCACGGGTCGAGAACCCGTACGGAACGCTGCCCGGGGGAGCGGGCCGGACCGGTCGGCGGCGGGCGGGTTCCGCGAAGATCGACGGGTTGTGGTGGGCCACGTAGGAGCTGAGCAGCACCTGGCTGCCACGCGGCAGGGGTGCGCCCTCCCAGATCGGTCTCGCGGGTACAGGTGCGCAGCAGCACCCAGCCGGGGGGACGGAGACGCAGCGCCTCGGTCAACACCCGGGCCGTGCAGGGCAGGAACGGCAGGTCGGCCCACTCGGCCGGGCGGCCGCCGGGCAGCACCGCGTCGAGTTCCGCCCGCAGGGTGGCCAGCACCTGCGGATGCGTCGTCAGCAGGCGCAGTGTCCAGGAGAGTCGGGAGGCGGTGGTCTCCGAGCCGGCAGGAGCAGCGTGACCACCTGGTCGTGCAGCTCTGTGTCGGAGAGCGTGGAGCCGTCCTCGTCCCGGGCCGCCAGCAGCCCGGCCAGCAGATCGGTGTGCCCGGTACCGTCGGCCCGGCGGTCGCGTACGAGCTCGGCCACCGTCCGCCGCAGGGTGCGTACCGCCGCGTGGTAGCCGGCGCCCGTGGGCAGCATCGGCACCCGCCGCAACGCGCCGGCCAACGCGGTCTCGAAGGCGTGCTGCAGACGGTCGGCCAGCGCGTCCGGCGCCTCGGTGCCCAACAGGCTGCGCGCCACCACCCGCAGGGTGAACCGGTAGCACGCGGGGAAGACCTCGACCACCTCGCCGTCCCGCCGGGAGGCGGCCGGCTGCGCCGCCTCGCGGGTCATCACGGTGGCGTACCCGGCCAGCCGCTCTGGCCGGAACTCCGGCTGCAGCAGCCGCCGTTGGCGTCGATGGTCGGCGTGCGCACAGGTGGCCGGCCCGTTGCCGAGGACCCGGCGGAAGCGCCGGTGGACCGCTCCGCCCTTGTCGAAGGTCCGGTCGTCCGCGTGGACCTGCCGCAGCAGTTCCGGGTGGCAGGGCACCATCGTCCGGTTCGGTCCCAGCCGGACCTCCACCAGGTCGCCGTACCGGGACGGCCGCCCCAGGAGCCCCGTCGGATCCCGTACCAGTGCGGGCAGGTGCCCGAGCACCGGCAACGCCCCGGGCAGAGTCGCGTGGGAGTACGTCGTGGGTGCGGGGTCCCGCGCGGACGAGGAGACCGGATCGGCATAGGTCCGCAGCCGGGCGGCGGGGCGGTTCGGCGCGGCGGCCCAGGGTTCCCCGCTCCCGGGCGGGGTCGCGCGACGGGTCCGACCGCCCTGCCCGGGGACGGCCCCGGCGGCGGATTCCTCACCGGGGACGGGCCGTTGCCCCGGTGAGCGGTCACGCCTGCGAGGACGCGCCGTCGTGGGCCCCCAGCGGAGTGCGAGGCGGTGGAGCGGCGCCACCGCTGATCAGGGCGGGCCGCGGTCGGGGTCCCGCAGACCGCCCGGCGCCTTCGGCCTCGGGGTTCAGAGGCCGAACCGGGCGCGGTGGGTGGCGGGGACGAGGTCGGCGTACGCGGGGTGCTTGGTGATCCAGCCGCGGATGAAGGGGCAGTAGGGGAGGACGGCGAGCTGCTGGTCGCGTGCGGCGTCCAGGGCGGCGCGGGCCAGGCGGCTGCCGAGGCCGCGGCCTTCGAAGCGGGGGTCGATCTCGGTGTGGATGAAGGCGATCTCGTGGCCGGAGCGGTGGTACTCGGCGAAGCCGGCGAGTTCGCCGTCGTCCTGGATCTCGAACCGGGACTTCTCGGTGTTGTCGGTGACGGACTGCTCCATGGTTCCTCCTCGTGCGGTCGGATCGCCTGGTTGGCGCCCCTGACTATAGTTGAAGAATCAACATTTGTCGCGGCTGGCGTGGCGTGGCGTGGCGACGGCTTCGGCGTGCTCGGCTGCCGGCGGTCGGGCGCCGTACCCGTGCTTCCGGAGGTGGTCAGGGGGTTGTGACGGCGGAGGCGAAGTCGGGGTGCACGCCCAGCTGGGCGAGCATGACGCTGAGCCCGACGTAGCAGTTGAATTCCTTGACCTTCCCGTTCTGGACGTACCAGAAGTCGGCGGTGGGGATGCCGAGCCGGGCGCCGGTGGCCCGCACGGTGCCGGCGGGCGTCTCGAAGGGGCCGGTGACGGTGCCCTCGATCGTCAGCTCGACGGCGACCACGTCGCCCACGACGTGGACCCGGTGGAGTTCGCGGTGGATGTCGGGCGCCAGGGCGCCCATGAAGGCGACCTGGTCGCCGAGGTGCTCGCCGCGGTAGCTCTCGCCCGCGACGACGTTGTTGAACACCCCGTCCTCGGTGAACAGGTCGATGAAGCCCTGCACGTCGAGGACGTCGCCCTCGGCCGCGTGGTAGGCGGCCCGGACCACGGCCTCCGCGTCGGTGGTCATCGCACGTCCCCTTCCGTGAAGGCAATCGGATTGTCGCCCGGGGTGTCAGGGCGTCAGGGCTTGCAGGGCCGGGTCTCGGTCCAGTCGACCAGCAGCCGGCGCTCGGCGAAGAACCAGCAGCCGTCCTGCTTGACGAACCGGTCGAGGTAGCGGATGGACGCGATCATGATCGTGCGCTCGTCGTCCGCGCCGGACGAGACGTGGTGCGCCAGGCAGTAGGTCTCGCCCTCGGCCCGGTCCCCGTCGAGGGTCACGGTGCTCTGGCCGTTGAAGTGGGTGGTGGCCCGGTACCGGTTGAGGTCGGCGAAGACCGGTGCGAGGGCGGCGCGTCCGCGCAGCTCCTGGGTCGGTTCGGCGGCCGTGGCGTCCATGTGGACCAGGAAGCGGCTGTCCTCGGTGAACAGGGCCATCTGCCCCCCGGCGTCCCGGCGGTCCGCACAGTGGGCGTAGGCGTCGACCAGTCGGCGGATGGCCAGCCGGTCGGCGGCCTCCTGGGGCGGGACGGCAACGGGGGACGACACATCGGCTCCGATCGTCGCACTGCCTGACACCAGCAGGAGAGCACCGGCGCCGTGGTCCCCGCAACCGGACGAACAGGCGCTGCCGCCCGGCAGGAGCCGCGACCGGGACGACCGGGACGACCGGGACCGCCGGAGCTCCCGTGCGCCCCGCAGAGCGTGCGTCGGGGGGTTCCGGTTGTGGCGATGGCCCCGCGCGGGCAGCGCACCGGCGTCGGACCACGCACCGGCGTCGGACCACGCACCGGCGCCGGACCGCGCCCCGGCCGTCGCGAGCGTGTCGGAGATTGATGGCACGCCCGTTGCCGCCCCCGGGCCCGCGGGTCCGGGGGCGGCGGCGCGGGACGGGCCGTCAGCAGCAGCCGTGCCACTGGTAGTCGGTGGGGACTTCGAGACCGGGAACGGGGTCGTCGGCGTTCGCGTCGCTGTTCGCGTCGGCGACGGAGTGGACGGTGGTGCCCTCCTTGATGGTCTCGGCGACCTTGATGTCCTTGATCTCCTCCGGCGGGACCGTCAGCGGGTTCGCGGAGAGGATCACCAGGTCGGCGAGCTTGCCGACCTCGATGCTGCCCTTGCGGTCCTGTTCGAAGTACTGGTGGGCGGCGTTGATGGTGATGGACTTGACCGCGTCGAGGGCCGACACGCACTGCTCGGGTCCGAGGACGACCTGGTCGGTGCGGGTGCGGCGGGTGACCTGGCTGGAGAGGATGGCGATCGAGTTGGGCAGGGCGACCGGGGCGTCGTGGTGCGAGGTGTAGATCATCCCCCGGTCCACGGCCCAGCGGGCGGGGGAGATGGTGGCGGCCCGCTCCGGTCCGAGGACGGTCTTGCGGTACCAGTCGCCCCAGTAGTAGGTGTGCATGGAGAAGAAGGACGGGATGACGCCCAGGTGGTCGAAGGCCTCGACCTGCTCCTTGCGGGCGGTTTGGGCGTGGATCGCCACCGTCCGCCGGTCGCCGGGGCCGGCCTCCCGGGCGGCGGTGCCGACCGCCTCGATGAACTGGTCGATCGCGGCGTCCCCGTTGACGTGGGCGAGCACCTGCCAGCCCCTGGCGTACGCGGTGCGCACCTGGTCGAGCACGACCTCGGGGTCCTCGACGGTGGGGTAGCCGCGGTAGCCCTCGGGCGTGCCCTCCGGCCGCTCCTGGTAGGGCTCGGTGAGCCAGGCCGTGCGGCCCTGCGGGGATCCGTCCAGGTACATCTTCACGCCGGCCGCGCGCACACCCCGGTGGTATTCCTGGCTCGCGCCGACCGGGTCCGGCTCCGGTGAGGCCGTCGCCTCGTCGGCCCGCGCGTAGGCGACGACGTCGATCTTGAACGGCACGACGGCGGCGGCGTCCCGCAGGGCCTTGAGGTTTTTCAGCGTGGCGCCGCCCTCCTGGACGGTCGTGAAGCCGAAGCTCGCGGCCGACGCCACGCCCTTGCCGAAGAGGGCGGCCAGCGCGGTCGGCGGCAGCCCCTCGGTGGCCTTTTCGGAGGCCGGGCTGAAGGCCGTCTCCTCCAGGACGCCGTTGGGCTCGCCGTACGGCCGGGCCACGGGGCCGGGCCGGCGGCGGATGACGCCGCCGTCCGGGTCCGCGCTGGCCCTGGTACAGCCCAGCTCCCGCAGGCCGCGGCTGTTCACCGCCCCGAGGTGGAAGGACTGGTGGATGGCCAGCACCGGCCGGGTGGTGGACACCTTGTCGAGATCCTCGCGGGTGGGGTGCCGGCCCTCGGCGAGCATGGCGTCGTCGTAGCCGAACCCGATGATCCATTGGGAGAAGGCGCCCACCGGGGTCTTCGCCCACGCGCGCAGCTTCTCCTGGAGCGAGGCGATGTCGGTGACGTCGCCGTCGGGATCGGCCAGCAGGTTGGCGAGGGTGGCCTGCAGGCCGATACCGCCCAGGTGGCCGTGGGCGTCGATGAACCCGGGCAGCAGGGCGCGGCCGGCGAGGTCGCGCACCTGCGTTCGCGGCCCCTGCCAGCGGTCGGCGGCCTCCTGGTAGTCACCCACGTGGACGATGACACCGTCCTTGACGGCCACCGCCTCGGGGCGCGGGTCGGACTCCTCGGAGTCGGCGGCCGCCGTCACGATCTCCCCGCCGTGGAAGATGACATCGGCCTCGTCGTACGGTGCCGCGGCCCGGGTACCGCCGTCGTCCGTCGTCCCTGCCGGCTGACCGCTCATTCCGGTTCCCTCCTGCTACCGCTGGCCACTCCTGGTGCTCACCTGCCTACCCGCGGCAACCGGATCGTGAACCCGACTCCTGCCGCGGCCGGATCCATGGGCGAGCGGCCGGCAGGAGGGGCGAGGCCGACCGAGGGCCGCAGGGGGATGACGAGTGTGTCGCGCCGGACGCGCGGGGCGGGAACGGTGCCGACGTGGAGGAGGCGAGGGGGTTACGGCCCCGGACGACCCGGTGGCCGTCGCCACCGGCATGCGGTCGGTGACGACGGTGATGCGGGGGCGGGCCGGTGGGCGCGCGCGTACGGGGCCGTGCCGGAATCCCGGCACGGCCCGACGGATCGGCCCCCGCGGTGTTGCACGGTGGCGGCCCGGAGACCGGGCACCGTCGGCTGCGCCGTCGGGGTCCGGACCGCACCCCGGGGCGGTGACGGCATCGCCGCCGGTGTGTCGGTCAGAGGGTGTACATGGCGGCGTACGGCGGGGTGATCCGCTCCTGTCGGGTGCCGAAGTCGACGAGGACCGCGGGGTAGGCCCCGTCCTCCACCGCGATGACGCGGCCGAGACCGTACTTGTCGTGGCTGATGCGGTCGCCGACCGCGAAGTGCTTGGGCGGTGCTTCGGGCCGGGGCTTGAAGGGACTGGTGGGCAGAGGGCGTCGGACTGCCGGTGATTTCGTCATCCTGGTCAGTATGCTCCGAAAATCGAGGGAACGGGCCGTCCCGGCGGGGGTGAATCCGTTGCCGGTCGTCCTCGGGGCGGCCCGTCCCCCGGGCGTGGTGAAAGTCGAGGCCGGGCCGGGACGGGGCGCGGCGCCCCCAATCTTCCCGTGACAACCGGTTGTTGCGGTCCCCCTGGGGGTGAGGGGGCACGCCCGGGAGGGTGAGGCGAAAATATTCGCGTGGTTATCCGCCGTGGCGGCCCGACGTCTGCTACGGTTGTTTTAGTTGCAGTTGTGGTTCCCATGAACTTTGTGTGCGCCTGCTCTTCGCAGGCGCATTTTTTGTTTCCCGGCTCTTTCCCGGAGGGTTCTCATCGCGGCGACTCGAAAGTCTGCATGGTGCAGGCTTCGGACAGTCTCTCGAAGGAGATTTCTCATGGCTACTGGCACCGTGAAGTGGTTCAACGCGGAAAAGGGCTTCGGCTTCATCGCGCAGGAGGGTGGCGGCGCGGACGTGTTCGCCCACTACTCGAACATCGTTGCCCAGGGCTTCCGCGAGCTCGTTGAGGGCCAGAAGGTCGAGTTCGACGTCACGCAGGGCCAGAAGGGCCCGCAGGCCGAGAACATCCGCCCGCTGTAGTCCTCTGCCCTGGCTTTCGCCCGGCAGGAAAAGGGGCCCGTACCGTGCGTCGCGCACGGTACGGGCCCCATGGCGTACCGGGGGGGAAGCCCCTCGCCGCCGGGCGG